>JAQVRW010000296.1 GCA_028700875.1 Candidatus Zixiibacteriota bacterium
TTTTCGTATGAGACGATCAATTGCGCGGGCCCAACCGCACTTCCCTTGGTATAGGTATTCTGTTTGACATCCTTTGCCAAGCCGCTGGCCATCAATATTTCTTGGGCCAATGCCTCTATACCCTCCGATGTAGAGCCAGCCAGTTTATCAGCCAATGTTGGTGACTGAGATCGGACAAAATCCGGCGTCACATTATGCCAGACAGGGAGGATTACTTTCTCTCCCTTGATTTCCTTTTGAACCAATCCAGATAGTTCCCGTTGCGGCCATTCTCTCTGAAAAAAATGCGGACTTAGCACTACTACACCGAACTTTGATTTTGCCAGCCCTTCATCAATCTTTCGACTTAGGCTATCTCCTATATTCAGCGTCCAATGATCGTACCAAACTCGGCAACCTAGGTCCGTAAGTTTTATAGCCAGAGGTTCGACGACATCTTTCTTGTCTTCAGATGCATGACAAATGAAGAAATCCCAAGTTTCGTCTTGCAGTCTATTGTTGTCGGGCAACGGTGCCAGAGACTCATAATTGTCGTTGTTTTCATCATTATCGCGGGAATGCGTTGTGCCAACCCCGAATTCTTTGACCAGCCATTCAATCTTCGAGTCCTTTTCAACCCACGAATCTCGGGCCCAGTCAAAACTGACCATTTCCTTCTTATGCAATAGTCGTAATGTATTGACTATCCTTTCTATCGTGATATTAAAAGCAACTGCAATTTCTAGAACGCTAAATTGTTTTCCAGATAGAATTCCGTACCGTTCCTTAATATATGATATTAACTCATCCTCAAATATGTCATCAGGTAAATTCGGGTAATCATCTTCTAAGAATTCCTTATAACTATAGGTATCAATACGAAACTTGAAAGACTTGTCTATCTGCGCTTTCTTTGCTGCTCGTAGTATCGCAAGGGGCAAAGTCTCCTCTGGCAATTTGTCTGCCTCAATCATAAGTGTACTCACGACCGAAACTTCGATCTTTTGGGAGACATCACCCAATGAAAAATCGATTAGGAATACCATTGAATGGTGACGTTGAGACCAACGACCTTCTTTCGGACAGGAAATTCTATAAACCGCATTCTCAATCAAAACATGAAAGACAAAAGAACTCAAAATCTTACTGAATTGCACGATCACTTGTCTCCTCATTCTTGCTTGTCAATTTGATTCCCATGCCAACTATAATAAGCAATACCGAAAAGGACAGAGGATACTTCAACGGAATGGCAATTTCCTTTTTCTTAACGTATCCATGTTCAAATACGGTGCCTGGGACATACTCTCCTCGATCAACTATGATTCGCATTTGCAGTATGTTGCCAAGGAAATCTTCCTTTGAGTTGTAACCCGAGGAAAAGATTATACTTAAGAGAAGAATGCCTATTCCCGCCAGAATGGTTATGATACCCATATTTTTCTTTTTATGTCCCACAACCTGCGACTCCTATTTCTTCCGAAGGGTGCCTTCAGAGCTTGCTGCAAGCCAAAAAAGGGTTGGGGCCTGCCGTTTCTATCCCTTCTTTACACCGTTCTCGTTTCAATGCTTCGCCCGCTGTCTGTCTGGTACCTGTCGCCCAATTCACCGCAAATTTAATACCGAATCAATGGTAAAGACGGGGCCGATCCCTATTAGTTGAAGCCTGATATAGAAAAAGGGCGGATTCTCATCCGCCCCTTTCGAGTGATTATGCGACTCTGCTACGCCTATTTACATTCCGCTTCTACCGCCGCGATTGCGGCGATGTTGACGATGTCGTTGACATCGTGGGTGCGCAGCAGAATGTGAATCGACTTCTTCAGGCCCAGCATGATCGGCCCGATCGCCGTGGCGCCGCCCAGGCGTTCCACCAGCTTGTAGGCGATATTGCCGGCATCCAACGTCGGGAAGATCAGCACGTTGGCTTCTTCCTTGAGCGTCGAGAAGGGGAAATTCTCGAGCAGCAGTTCCGGCGTCACGGCCACGTCGGCATGCATTTCGCCTTCGATAACCAGACCGGGGTTGCGCTTGCGCACGATCTCCGTCGCCTGCCGAACCACCGCCGACTTGGGATGCCGCACGGAGCCGAAGTTGGAAAACGACAGCATGGCGATGCGCGGTTCCACGCCGAAGTTCCTCGCCTCGCGCGCGGAGCACTCGGCAATCTGCGCCAACTCCTCGGCCGTCGGCTCGATATTCATGGCCGTGTCGGCGAAGAAATAGAGCTTGTTCTTGAGAACCATCAGCATGAGGCCATATACCCGTGTCATCCCCTCTTTCATGTCGATGATTTCCAGAGCGGGACGAATCGCGGTCGGAAACGGTTGCGTGGCGCCGGTCAAAAATACCTCCGCGTGCCCCATTTCCACCATCATGGTGCCGAAATATCCCCGGTCGCGCATCAGCCAGCGGGCCGCCGGGAAACTTACACCCTTGCGCATCCGCTTTTCATAAAGCGCCTTGGCATATTCGTCGCGCAGCGGCGAATCGATCGGGTTGATAATGGTCAGGCCGTCGCAGTTGACGCCGACTTCGGCCGCCCCCTTCTTAACGAGGGTAGCATCGCCCAGCAGAATCGGCTCGGCGATCCCTTCTTCGCGGATGATATTGACCGCGCGCATGATCTTGTCGGCCCCGGCTTCGGGGAAGACGATCCGCTTGAGGTTCTTCTTGGCGCGGGTTTTGACCTGGCGGATGAAGGCGCGTCCGGCTCCCAGACGAGCTTCCAGCTTTTCCTTGTATTCCTCAATGTCGAAGGTCTTGCGGGCGACGCCGCTCTTCATGTCCGCCGCGGCCACGGCCGAGGCTTCCCACAACAGCACGCGGGGATCGAACGGTTTGGGAATGACATACTCCCGGCCGAAAGCAATCTTGCTGCCGCCGTAGGCGCGGCTGACCGCATCGGGAACGTCTTCCTTGGCCAGCGCAGCCAACGCTTTGGAGGCGGCCATTTTCATATCCTCGTTGATCGCGGTGGCGAAGCTGTCCAGCGCGCCGCGGAAGATGAAGGGGAATCCCAGCACGTTGTTGATCTGGTTGGGATAGTCCGACCGGCCGGTGGCCATGATGACGTCCTTGCGGGCGTCGACCGCGTCCTCATAGGTGATTTCCGGATCGGGATTGGCCATGGCGAAGATGATCGGGTCCTTGGCCATGCTCTTGACCATTTCCTTGGTCACCAGGTTTTTCTGGGATACACCGACGAACACGTCGGCATCCTTCAGGGCATCCGCCAGCGTCCGGCAGTCGGTCTTGCGGGCGAATGCCGCTTTATACTTATTGAATTTGTCGCCGCGGCCTTCATAGATGATCCCTTTGGAATCGCCCATCAGGATGTTTTCCCGCTTCACTCCCATGGCGATATACAGGTTGGCGCAGGCGATCCCCGCCGCCCCGGCGCCGGAGACGACCAGGCGAATCTTGCTGATATCCTTGCCGATCATTTCCAGAGCATTGATCAGCCCGGCCCCCGAAATCACGGCCGTGCCGTGCTGATCATCGTGAAAAACCGGTATGCCCATCTCCTTCTTGAGCGTTTCTTCGATATAGAAACACTCCGGCGCCTTGATATCTTCCAGGTTGATGCCGCCGAACGTCGGTTCCAAAAGCTTGCAGACCTTGATAATTTCATCGGGGTCTTCGGTCGCCAATTCGATATCGAACACGTCCACGTCGGCAAACCGTTTGAACAACACGCCTTTCCCTTCCATGACCGGCTTGCCCGCCAGGGCCCCTATATTCCCCAACCCCAGAACGGCCGTGCCGTTGGATACCACCGCGACCAGATTTCCCTTGGCGGTATACTTGTAGGCGTCGGCCGGATTCTTTTCGATCTCCAGACACGGGGTGGCTACACCCGGCGTATAGGCCAGCGACAAATCTCTCTGCGTGGCGCACGGTTTGGTCGAGACGACCTCGATCTTCCCCGGACGGCCCTTACTATGGTATTCTAATGCTTCCTCTTTGATGGACATGCCTCTTCTCCTGTCTATTGAATGGCCGGAAGTAGCCATCGTGGAACGTTTGTTATGTCAAAGAAAAATGAACTTTACGGATAATACAAAGCCGGCTGGTTGTCAAGCCCCATCCAGAGGGAATCTGCCCCCGTTTTAACGGCCGATACCGTCGGGAGGTTTGCCCGTCAAGGCGCGTCCAGCTTCACCAGCCGGCGCAATTGGTCGGTTTCGGCCGCGGTCAGATACCGCCATTTTCCGATTTCCAACCCGGTTGCGTCGATCCCGGCGAACGACCGCCGTTCCAGCGAAATCACGGGGTGCCCGATCGCTTTACACAGATGTTTCACTTCCCGCTTGCGCCCCTCGGTCAGCTCCAACCGCAAGACAGTGAACCCGTCGCCGTTACCCTCGATGGACGCCTGCGCCCGGCCGATAGTGCCGTCGGGCAGGGCCACCCCCCCGGACAATATCAACGCCCTTGCTTTGGACACGTCCCCCTGCACCTTGGCCCGGTAGACTTTGGTGACCTCATATCGGGGATGGGTCAATCGGTGGGCCATCTCGCCATCATT
>JAQVRW010000297.1 GCA_028700875.1 Candidatus Zixiibacteriota bacterium
TACGTTTTCCTCGCGTCCACCCGGTTTGCGGGCGGCGACTTTGACCGAAGCAATCAGGCCGGCCAGACGGCCACTGACTTCCATTGATGGGCCGCAGGAGGACGATGAACAGCAACTGGAACCGGACGCGATCAGTTGGCTCTTATCATAAACCAATTTCTCGGTCACGCGGACATCGACCAGACCGGCCGCCTCGGCACAGGCCAGGTAATCCGCCTCGGGCATCGCCCCGCCGAGGCAGGCGGACCAGGCCGCCATGTCGCTTTTGATATCATCGGGCAGTCCGCCAAGCGTGACGATATCGGACACGACCATGCCGCCTCCCGGCTTGAGAACCCGGGCGATTTCGGCGAAGACCTTCTTCTTGTCGGGCGACAGGTTGATGACGCAATTGGAGATGACCCAGTCCACGCTGTTATCCTCGACCGGCAGGTTTTCCATCTCCCCTTGGCGCACCTCGATATTGGTCAAGCCCGCGCGACGGATATTTTCCTTCGCCTTGGCGATCATGACCGGAGTCATGTCCACCCCGATCACATGACCTGATGCCCCGACCCGCGCCGCCGCGAGAATCAAATCCATCCCGGCGCCGCTGCCCAGGTCGAGGACAGTCTGTCCCTCCTGCACGGGGAGCATTGCCACGGGATTGCCGCAGCCGAACGAGGTCACCGCCAGCCCGGCGGGAAGCGTTTTAAGCTGGCCGGGGGTATAACCGGCCATCTCCGATGCGACGCCCATATCCGGCGCCTGTTTGCCCGCCGCGATCTGCTCGGCTTCGGTAAGCGCCTGCTGATAATATCGTTTGACGGCGTCTTTTATCTTCCGTGAATCATTGTCTTCGACAGTCATATCTATCTCCATCATAAAGGCCACTGAATGTAACACCTGTCGCGATCATTTGGCAAGAATCCTCTTGCCTTTTACGCTTCCCCGCGTATATTGTGCGGCGAAAAGTCATACGGGAAACCGTTGGGGGTGGCCCAAGTGGCCTGAGAATAAACCCTCATGACCTGATCCGGGTAATACCGGCGGAGGGAAACGGTTCACAGTCTTTCTGAACTGCTTGCCGCAATCCCTCCCCTAGCTCGGCGGGCGGTTTCTTTTATGTGTCACTTCATCCGTTGGGGGTGGCCGCTTCGGCGGTCTGAGAATATACCCCCGGAACCTGATCCGGATAATGCCGGCGGAGGGAAATGGTGAAGTCATTTCAGGCCCCCGAGGGCCGCTTTCCTTGCCTCCAATCCGGGTCGGCGGTTGAAACAATCATAAGGAGCGCGCCATGAAACACTCGTGCATCTTCTTGGCGTTGTTTGTGATTGCGGCCGCCTGCCCCGACCTGTACGCGCAGCGCCTGCTTGTCGGGCAGGTGATCGACCAAAACAAACAGCCGATCAGCCATGTCACCGTTCAGTCGGCTCAGATCGAAACCAGGGTCCAGACCGACACGGTCGGAACGTTTTGGGTCAAACGGACCGTGCCTGAACCGGTTTCGATAACCTTGTCCCACGCCGGGTTTATCCCGCGCACCATCCGGGTGGAAGCGGACGCCGACACCGTGACGGTGATCATGACGGAACAGATTTATCCCATGGAGGGAATTACCGTGACCGCCGGACGGGCCGTGGAACGGCAAACCCCGGTCCCCTTCACGACCATCGACCGCGCCGAGATTCAAAAAGACCATGATATCGGGGAAATCCCGGCCCTGCTGGAAACCACGCCGAACGTCTATGCCTATTCCGACGCCGGAGGGGGTCTGGGATACAGCTACCTGAAAATCAGGGGTTTCGATGGCCGCCGGGTGCCGGTCTATATCAACGGTATACCCCTCAACGATCCCGAGGATCATTCGCTCTATTTCATCGACCTGCCGGATTTCGCGGCGACGGTCGACAACATCCAGGTGCAGCGGGGAGTGGGCAATTCGCTCTATGGCGACGCCGCTTTCGGCGGCACGGTCAACATGTTGACCAGTCCTCTGTCGCAGACCCGCCGGTTCGAAGCGGAATTCGGGTACGGCGGCTGCTTGCAAGGGGATCCGACCGTGGGCCTGATGCGCAAACACTCGGTCGCCTATGCCACCGGACTGCTGGACGGCGGCTGGTCGTTGTCGGGACGATGGGTCGATCAGTATTCCGGCGGGTATCGGGAGAAATCCTGGTATGACGGCACGGCCTACTATCTATCGGTGGGACGGGTGGACCCGAGGATGATCACCACCCTGAATATGTATGCCGGGCCGATGCGGACGCATGCCGCCTGGGACGGAATTACCCGCGAGACGGAAGCGGTCAACCGCCGCGCCAACGGCTACACCTATGACAACGAGACCGACAATTTTAACCAGCCCCATTTCGAATTGCACAACATCTTCAACCTGACCGACAAGATCACCCTGTACAACACCCTATATCATATCCGTGGCTCCGGGTATTACGAGCAGTTGCAATACGGTGAGAACCTGTCCGGGTACAACCTCACCGATGATCCCGACCTGCAAAGCGATCTTATCCGCCGCAAATGGGTCAACAAGGGGCAATGGGGGATGACCTCTCAGACGGTCATCGAAGACGGCGGCAACCGCACCGCTTTCGGTGGCTCATATTATTTCTTCCAATCGCGTCATTGGGGAGAGGTCTTATGGGTGAAAGATTTCGAGCCGTCGCTTCCGGAGATCACGCCCCATAAATATTACGAGCATTTCGGCAAGTATCACGATTTCTCGCTCTACGGCGTCCGGGTTCAGAAGATCGGCGACCGGTTGACGCTCAGCGGCAACCTGCAGATGCGGTACCAGCATATCGCCGTCCACCAGACGCCGATGGGGCAGTTCGCCCGGACGATTTACGGATTCCACTGGCTCTTTTTGTCGCCGCGTCTCGGCGCCACCTATGCGGTCACCGACCGCCTGTCGGCGTTCGCCGGATTCTCCATCGCCTCCCATGAACCGAACGACGACATGATCGACGACACCGATGATCCCTCCGATCAGCCTCGGCTGGAAATAGTCGGTCATGAGGACGAGCGGACCATCTACGGCGACCCGACGGTCGAACCAGAACGGGTGTATGATTTCGAATTGGGGACGACCTACCGCGCTTCGAATCTGTCGGGCGATATCAATCTGTTCTGGATGGAATACCGCAATGAAATCGTCCCCGACGGCGGATTGAACAACGATGGTTTCCCCACCTATGGCAATTCCGCCCGGTCCGTGCATCGGGGAATCGAAACCTCACTGTCATGGAAAGTCCGGCCCGGCCTGAAAATCGACGCCAACTATCCCCTCAACGACAACTGGATCAAAGAGTACGACCAGATCGTGTATGACTGGAACGATGGAACGTCGTCGGTGGTCAAGCGCCGCAACGTGGCCGTGCCGCAATTCCCGACCTGGCTGGCCAACCTCGGGGTTACTTACACCTTCCGCAGGGCGGAACTGGTTTATCGCCTGCGCGGAGTGGGACGGCTGTTCCCCTATCTCGACGGCCGCTTTACCCAACATAACGGCCGGGGGGAGGATGTTTCGATCAAACCGTACACGGTCTCGTCGCTCAAGGCGATCATCCGGTTGGGGGCGATTTTTGGGGGAGCCGACCTGACGCTGGAAGGACGAGTCGACAATCTGTTCGACCAGAAGTTTGAAACCTTCGGATATTATGCCTCGTGGTACGACCAGTACCTGTACTGGCCGGGAGCGGAGCGGAACTGGTATATGACATTGAAGATGGCGATCTGATGCTGGGATGGTATGACCTGCTGCCGATAGCGCTCTACCTGGGGGGGCTTATCGCCATCGGCGTGTTCGGGCTGTTTCGCCGCGACCGGACTCAGGAAAATCTGATTCTCGCCGGCCGGAGGCTTACCCTGCCGGCTTTCGTCGCCTCCCTCGTGTCCACCTGGTATGGCGGCATATTGGGAGTCGGCGAGTTTTCCTACAAGTACGGCCTATCCAACTGGCTGGCTTTTGGCGTGCCCTATTATCTGGCCGCGGCGATCTTCGCCCTGTTTCTCGCCGGACGGGCCCGAAAATCGATGGCCATGACCATCCCGGACAGGCTTCATACCTCGTATGGTCCGGCCGCTTCGGCGGCCGGATCCACCGTGCTGGTGTTGGTCACCCTGCCGGTGGCCAATGCTCTCATGACCGGTATGCTCCTGAACCAGTTTCTCGGCCTGCCGATCTGGGCCGGCATCATCGTCGCCGTTTTCTTTTCGGTTTTCCATGTCGCCGCGGGCGGTTTCGCGGCGGTGGTCTGGAGCGATATCCTGCAGTTTTCGCTCATGTTCGCGGGATTTATCATTCTCTTTTTCTTCTCCCTGTTCACTCTCGGCGGGTTCGGGTATCTTCAGACGCATCTGCCCGCGACCCATTTCTCCGCCACCGGCGGCAATCTGGTCGGATATATCGCCATCTGGTATATTATCGCGATGGGAACGTTGGTCGACCCGGCCTTTTACCAACGCTGTTTCGCCGCCAAATCGGTTTCG
>JAQVRW010000017.1 GCA_028700875.1 Candidatus Zixiibacteriota bacterium
TGTGCAATAAGGCAACCTCTATTTCCATAGAGGCATTTAGATCGCCACGACCCGCCACAGGCGGGTCTCGCGATGACGATTTTGGTTTTTTTTCAACACGCCCCAAGGGGCGGGGCACCCCGTCTCCAGTGAGGAAACCCGGCCTTGGTGCGCGTGGCAAGTGTTTTTCAACAGGCCCAAAAGTCCGGGCCGCCCGGCCGGTTTGCTTTCAGACTTCCATCGAGAGTTTTCGTATATTCTCCCTGCACGAAAAATCAGACAGGAGACACGCAATGCCTATCGATAATTGGACGAACCAAGTCGCCATCGCAATCACGGTCACGGACGCCGATGGAATAATCACGGAAATGAATCCCACTTCGATGGCCACGTTTACCGTCGATGGAGAGGCCAAGCTGATCGGGAGCGATGTCCTGGCGTGCCATCCTGAGCCAGCGCGGGCCAAATTGGCCGCGATGTACAAGGCGCACCAACCCAATCATTACACGATCCGGAAGAATGGGCAGAGGAAGATCATCCACCAGATTCCGCTTTCGAAAGAGGGGGTGTTTGAGGGATACGTGGAGATTTCAATTCCGATCCCGGATCATCTCCCGCATTTCGACCGGGACTGACCCTGGCTGCCGGCGTTCGGACGGAATGGTAATTTCCGATTTGAATAGGCGATTATGCCCCCACAGCCCGCCGGGGCGGGTGGGTTGCCTGTCAACTTCGAGGACGTCTGGAATTGACAAATCCGTGATATCGGCGTAAGTTGATGATATGGAGAGGTTATGAATTTTGACCCGACAAGATTCAATGCCGATAGTCTAAAGGAGGAGTGTCCCGGGGTTTTCGAAATTGCCCGAGCCGCCTCCTCAGTCGAAGATTTGCGGATTAAGCTGACGCAGTTGTCTCACGAATCCGAGTACGAAGCTCAGGATTCTTTTGAATTCTATTCTCAAGGTTCTATCATTCGCGTACGGGACTGCGCCCGCACATTGTTTCGAATTCTCACCCGCCGCTCCGACCATCTTGCGGAGTTTTCCGTTGTTCAGGCGATCTGGGACATTTCACGGGGAATCTCCAGACCGGATTTGACTCCGGCGTTCTTCGCGGAACTGCAGTATCTCATGCTCGGACTGCAAAGCAAGGGTCCGATGGGTTCTCCGGCCAACCTCTATCTCGTGCCCAGTGAGTATCAGGGTCGTGAGGCCGCCATTGAACGTTCCCGTCAGCTGGACGTATTATCGGAGGCGGTGCAGAGGGTAATGAATCGCTATCTGACCGGACTCGATGAAAGCGCAATTGCGCTGCGCAAAAGCAGACGGGAGTTTATCCTCAAAGTCCTGGGGGCTTCGGAGAATGACTGGTTCGACTGGAAATGGCAGATCGCCAATATAGTGCGGGGCCCCGACCGAATGGCTTCTCTTGTGGGGCTCAGCGACACAGAACGGAGCGCCATCGAAGCCGCCAAAGCGGAAAGGCTCCCTTTCGCAGTCACACCCTACTATCTGTCTCTCATGGACCAGCAACCGGACTTGGGCAACGATCGGTCGATCCGGGCACAAGTTATCCCCCCCCTGAGCTATGTCGCCGAGATGAATCAATACGCGGGGGGCAATATGTCGTGCCTGGATTTCATGAAAGAGAGCGACACCTCGCCCCTCGATTTGATTACCCGGCGCTACCCGGCCATCTGCATTTTTAAGCCATTCAATACCTGTCCCCAGATTTGCGTTTATTGTCAGCGCAATTGGGAGATCGAGGACGCGATGGAGCCGGGAGCGCTCGCTCCTGCTTCGGCTATCGAAAAGGCGATTTCATGGATTGAGGATCATCCTGCGATTCATGAAGTGTTAATCACCGGCGGTGATCCGCTGGCGATGGACGATGAGCAACTGGAGCAGATTCTCGAGCGCCTCTTTTCGGTCCGGAGTATTGAGCGGATTCGCATCGGCTCGAGAGTCCCCATCACGATGCCCATGCGAATAACCGACCGACTCGCCGATCTTTTATCCCGCTATCGCATACTGGGAAAACGGCAGGTTGCCGTCGTGACTCACGCCCAGCATCCGTATGAGTTGACACCGGATACGGCTCTGGCGGTGGAAAAATTAAGTACCAGGGGGATTCCCGTCTACAATCAGCTCGTGTACACATTTTATATTTCTCGCCGCTTCGAAGCAGTTCAACTTCGCCGAACCCTCGCCCTTCTGGGCATCGATCCTTACTACACGTTCAACACCAAGGGCAAGGAGGAGACAACGGAGTATCGTGTGCCAATAGCGCGGCTATTGCAGGAGCAGAAAGAGGAAGCGCGGCTTCTCCCCGGACTGACACGCACCGATGAGGCGGTTTACAATGTGCCCGGTCTCGGAAAGAACTATCTCAGAGCCCGTCAGCATCGCGATTTAATCTCGATCCGGCCGAATGGAGCGCGGCTCTACGAATTTCATCCCTGGGAGAAGAACATCACGAGCCATATGTCAACGTATGTCGGCGAAGACGTGCCGATTCTGGATTATTTACATCATTTGGACCAGATTGGGGAAGACGTCTCGGATTATGAGACGATCTGGTATTATTATTAAATAGAAATTAGATACCACCAAATCGCTGCAGATGCATATGAGAGCCCAATGCACTGAAGCCTTGACCATATCCCAGGGCGCATGTGCCATCGGCGATTAATGCCTTTTAACATACCAAGATTAGATCATTTCGTGCTTGGCTCAACAGTTGCTTGGGAAAGTGTCATATTCCCCTTCTCCATAGAAAAGATGCGAGGCAGTGTCTGGTACCAACTCGGCGATACCTTTCGGAGATCGGGTGACGAGGGGGAAATAAGTTGCGCAAAACGCCGGCGATTACTAATATGCTGGATGGGAAATATCCAACCGTGTTTGGGACGGACGTAAGTCGGCAAAAAGAAAGATGCGAGCGGAATCAGCTATATACAAGCCTGTGGACCCCAACATATTGGGGGACAGCCGATGAACCCGACGTCCATACAAATAATAGGGACTGTCCTCTTTTGCCTGGCGCTCATACATACGTTTTCGACCAAGTATTTTGAACATCTGGCCCATACCGAATCAAAAAATGTCGGTCTTTGGCACCTCCTCGGAGAAGTGGAAATCGTGTTCGGGTTTTGGGCCATGGTCCTCATGTTATTTATGTTCGGGTTGGAGGGAAAAGACTCTGCAACCGCCTATCTGGATTCGCGAAACTTCACCGAGCCGATGTTTGTATTCGCCGTCATGGTAATAGCGGGGAGCAAACCAATCCTGCAGCTGGCTCAATCATCGGTCAGACAGCTTGGACGGCTTTCCCCCTTTGGAGTCAATGTCGGAGTGTTCTTCTGTGTCCTTGCTCTGATGCCGCTTCTGGGTTCATTTATAACAGAACCGGCCGCCATGACTGTCGCCGCTTTGACCTTGCAGGATCGATTCTTCGGCAAGGGTCTTTCGACCACATTCAAATATGCGACGATCGGAGTGCTTTTTGTCAACATCTCCATAGGCGGAACACTCACCCCGTATGCTGCGCCGCCGGTGCTTATGGTTGCCGGAAAATGGGGCTGGGATATTTCATTCATGCTTGCCCAATTCGGCTGGAAAGCCGCATTAGCGGTGGTCACTAACGCCGGCATCTTGACGCTCATATTCCATCGGCAATTGAGAGACCTCGCGCCTGACGAGGAATCCGCAGAATCCCGGGTTCCATTCCCGGTCGTTCTTATCCACCTCTTTTTTCTTGCGTCTGTAGTTGTTTTTGCTCATAGCCCCAAAGTGTTCATGGGCCTTCTCCTGTTCTTTTTGGGCTTCACGTCAGCCTACCCCCGTTATCAGGACCGCCTCATTCTTCGGGAGGGTCTGCTGGTCGCGTTTTTTCTTGCCGGTCTTGTTGTGCTTGGCGGTCAACAGCAGTGGTGGCTGCAAGCCCTGCTCACGGGAATGAGTGAGAGGGCGGTGTATTTTGGGGCGACGGCTCTTACCGCCATAACCGATAATGCGGCGCTGACATACCTCGGTTCTTTGGTCCAGGGTCTTTCCCCCGGATTCAAGTATGCGCTCGTGGCCGGAGCAGTGACAGGCGGCGGCCTGACCGTAATCGCCAACGCCCCGAATCCGGCCGGATTTTCTATCCTCCGCGAACATTTTCCGGATGGCGCGATCAGTCCCCTGTGGCTGCTGGTTGCCGCCGTACCGCCCACCATTGTCGCATTAGTCGCCTTCTGGATATTCTGAAGGCTATTTTCATTATCATCTGAACGATGAAGGTCCATTTCGGGGCTGGAGAGAAAGGCAATTATAACGCGGTTGCGTAAAATGAAATATCATATTAGGTTGAAAACATGAACTTTGCGGCAATTTTGCGCAAACTGAAGGTTTCGGGACCGCACGCTTTAGTGATAATCGCGGCGGCGGTCGGCCTGGCAACGGCCGGCGGCGCCCTGGGCTTTCGTGCGCTTATCAACTATTTCAATCATGTGTTCTTTGGGCTTACCGACCAGGGACTGGTACAGGTATTTGGAGGAGGATTCAAGTTTTGGCTGCCTCTCATACCCATGTTTGGCGGCCTGTTGGTGGGTCCGATCGTCTTCCATTTCGCCAAGGAGGCCAAGGGACACGGCGTACCGGAGGTCATGAACGCGGTCGCCCGGCTCGGCGGTATCATCAGACCCCGGGTCGCCGCCGCCAAAGCTGTTGCCTCGGCAATATGCCTCGGCTCGGGCGGGTCGGCCGGCCGTGAAGGACCGATTGTCCAGATCGGCTCTGCGCTTGGCTCGACCATTGGTCAGTACCTGCGGCTTTCAGAGGACCGGATCAAAGTACTGGTAGGTTGCGGTGCTGCCGCGGGAATATCCTCGGTGTTCAATGCCCCCATCGCCGGGGTTATGTTTTCCGTAGAGGTCATTCTTGGGGACTTCACCATCGGAACCTTTTCTCCGGTTCTCGTGTCGTCGGTGGTCGCGTCGGTTTTGACGCGGAGTGTACTTGGGAACCATCCCGCGTTTGAGATTCCCGGTTACAGCCTCGTATCCGCCTGGGAGATCCCCCTGTATATGATCCTCGGAGTGATCCTGGGAATAGTGGCCGTCCTGTTTACCCGCAGTCTGGATACTATGGAAGATATCTTCAATCGCTTCAGAATGCCTGACATTTTGAAACCGGCGCTGGGCGGATTGTTGCTGGGATCGGTAGCGATCTTCTTCCCTCAGATCCTCGCTGACGGCTATGACACAATTCGATTGTCTCTCAACGGGCAGATCGTTGTATGGCTCCTTGTAGTTTTGATTTTCCTGAAAATCCTGGCCACTTCGCTGACACTCGGTTCCGGTAACTCCGGTGGAATTTTCGCTCCGTCGCTGTTCATGGGGGCCATGACAGGCGGGGCCTTCGGGGTTGGGGTTGACTATCTCTTTCCGAGTATGACTGCGGGTTCCGGGGCCTATGCTCTGGTCGGTATGGCCGGCCTGGTCGCCGGTACTACCCACGCGCCCATGACCGCACTTCTCATTATCTTTGAAATGACCAATGATTATCGCATTATTCTTCCCCTCATGGTTACCGTGGCGGTTGCGTCACTCGTTGCTCGGTTGCTGTTCTCCAATTCCATTTACACGATAAAGCTGGCCAAGAGAGGCATCGACATCCGATCCGGTAAAGACATCAATGTTCTGAAAGCTCATACGGTCGATGAAATCGTCATCACTGAATATGACTCGGTTCCTGCGTCGGCGACGATTCCGGCCATCCTGGAGAAAATGGAGCAATCGCGAGAATCGGATCTCGTTGTCGTGGATGGTGACGGCCGCCTTCAAGGCCTGATATCGTTTCAGGACATTCACAGTGTGATCTCAAGGCGCGAATTGGATGTCTTGGTCGTGGCCGACGATATCGCCCATCGGGAGATCGAGGCGGTTATCGCAGGGTCCGACCTCGAGCAGGTCATGAATGCGTTCAATATACGAGGGACCAGAGTGCTCCCGGTCGTCGACAACAAGGCTTCAAACCAGGTCATTGGCATCATCCGGAAAGATGATCTGATCGAATTCTACAATCAGAAGCTGGTTGAACATTTAAAACGCTGAGCCCATTCAGACGCCCCCGGAACCATCTATCTATTTGTCTCACCGCGAGATATGAAAGCTTTGGTTCATTTTATTGAGAGCCGACAAAAGAATTTCAACAATTAGTTGCATCTCTAATCATTTGTATACGTACAATATGTAGACAACCGATTTGCCCATGGGCGAACACTTTGCGACAAAGGTTATTACACATGAAGGATAAGACCAAGGCTGGTACAGGACTTCCACCCGCTGTGGAGCGGATCAACCGAGATGGCAACAATGTGGAATCACAGACCCACCCGCCCAAGAATGGAGCGTACAATCTACATATTCTGCGGTCGTTGCGGAGGATTGTCAGAGCAATTGATTTGTACTCGCGTGAACTGAAAGCCAGTTGCGGCCTGACCGTTCCCCAGCTGGTATGCCTTTCAGCCATCGTGAGGGAGAAGCAAATCACCGCCGTGGCACTTTCATTGCAAGTCAACCTGAGCCCAAGCACGCTCGTCGGTATTCTGGATCGCCTTGAAAAGGGCAAGTTGATACGACGAGTGCGAAGTGTCGAGGATCGGAGGCAAGTCATCATAAATGCTACGGACGCGGGAAAAAACGCTGTCCGCAAAGCCCCTTCTCCCCTGCAGGAGAATCTGGCCATGGGCCTGGGAAGCCTGCCGGCAAATGAACAGGCCACGATAGCCCAGTCTCTCGACAAGGTCGTCGAATTTATGGAAGCTCATGAGATCAAGGTGGCGCCTCTTCTGACCTTGGAACGAAAGAGTTACGCCGGCAAACCCGTGATGAAGCGAGAGTGAAGATCTTGACGTCGGTATTTTGACGACGGGGTACGGAGCAGTAAGGAAAGGCCGGGATCGCACATGGCATGCACAGCATCGGATTCGGTCTCTCCGCGGTGAGCTTTTGATTTTCGCCAACCACGATTTGGTGAATAGCCGCATTCCCAACTACAAGACGCTGCAGGAACGGCGAGTCGTCATGAAATTCGGGGTGACCCGCCCCTGGAGAAACTCAGGAGCATCCCGCAGGTCGTGCAGGACGTATTTTCCGGTATCGGCGAGGGCCGTCGGGATCGTATCCATTTCACCCGGTTCGGTGATTTCAGCCTCATTTATGAGGGCGTATATTTCGTATTAACAGGGGATTACACCGTTTTCATGGATGTGCAACAGGAGATAAATCTTTCTCTCATGCAACAGTTCGGAAAGGAGGGTATCGACTTTGCGTACCCAACTCAAACGGTTCACATCCTCAAGGCTCATTGACCCGACTCTGAATAAGCCAACTTGGTCGACCGCCGTCACGGATGAGCTGGGGACAACGAGCCGGATCAAGGGAGAACAGGCTCGTGAAGAAAGAGCGTCCCCGCAGACGCTCATGAGTCTCGCCAGTCAAGTGGCGAAGGATGCCAAGATCATCGTCGTTTCCAACCGGGAGCCGGTCGTTCATGAACTGACCGATCATGGAATTGAAGCGATTCGCCCGGCCAGCGGATTGGTGACCGGTCTTGAACCGATCGTGAAGGCCGTTCATGGAACCTGGGTGGCCCACGGCTCGGGCTCCGCCGACCGCCAGGTCGTCGACCGGAATGATCGAGTCGGAATACCTCGTGAGCACCCGGAATATATCCTGCGGCGAGTCTGGCTGACGCGTCGGGAAGAGGCCGGATACTATTACGGGTTGTCCAATAATGCGCTGTGGCCCCTTTGCCACATCGCCTACACCCGACCCGTCTTTAGTCGATCCGACTGGGATCAATACAAGGCCGTCAATGAGAAGTTCTGTAGCGCGATATTGGAAGAGGTGGGGCAGGAACGAGCCGTCATATTCATTCAGGATTACCATTTAGCCCTCCTTCCCCGTCTGTTGAAGAATAATCGCCCCGATCTGACGGTGGTCCAATTTTGGCACATTCCATGGCCCAACCGAGAGGCATTTCGTATTTTCCCTTGGGGCGAGGAGTTGCTGGACGGTTTGCTTGGCAACGACATTCTCGGCTTTCATGTTCAGTACCACTGCAACAATTTCCTTGATACGGTTGATCGCGGGATTGAAGCGAAGGTCGATTATGAACATTTCCGCGTGTTTCGCGGCGGCCACCCGACTATCGTGCGGCCGTTTCCCATCAGCATCGATCAGGCCCAGATCGGGCGTGATGCTCAACAACCGGCCGTGGCCGTCCGACTGGGACAACTGCGGACTCAGTTTACGCAGGCTCCGGACGAACAACAGTTCATAGTGGGTGTCGACCGCATCGACTATACCAAGGGAATATTGGAGCGCCTCAGGGGTTTCGACACCCTGTTGAAAGATCACCCAGAGCTTAAAGGGCGAGTGACCTTCCTTAATTTCAGCGCCCCCAGCCGCACACACGTCGAGGCGTATCGCGAATTGGACGATAAGATAGATGAGTTAGTGGATGAAGTCAACTGGCGTCATCAAACGGAGCAGTGGGTGCCGGTCCAGTTCCTCCGCTCGCACCACGATTACGTTACTGTCCTGGCGGCGTATCAGCTGGCGGATGTGCTTATGGTTACTTCCTTGCACGACGGCATGAATCTGGTCGCCAAGGAATTTGTCGCCGCCCGCGGCGACGAATCCGGCGTTTTGGTTCTCTCCACTTATACAGGTGCGGCCCGGGAGCTGGAGGACGCCGTATTGGTGAACCCGTATGACACCGATTTGCTGGCGGAGCAAATGTATGCGGCTCTTACCATGCCGCAGTCTGATCGACAGCGTAGAATGAGGCACCTGCGAGAAGCCATCGCGAAGAATGATATCTATAGATGGGGCGAACGCATCTTCCAGGAGATTCTTCATATCCATAAAGGGGTGCCCAATGAAGCCGCCGTGTAGCCGGATATGGGTTTTTGATTTCGACGGCACTATTTCGCACCTGGTGCCGGAACGGGACGCGGCGGTGCTGGACGCGGAGTGTCGTTCGCTATTATCTGAACTGGCCGACGACCCCAATCAGGTGGTGGCGGTGATTTCGAGCCGATCTCTCGACGACCTTATCGGCCGTATCGACATTGACGACCTGATAGTTGCCGGTTCAAGCGGCCTCGAATGGGTGATTCCCGGTGGTCTTCGTCTCGGGCCTAATGCGCGCGCAGTCGTTCGACTGGAGCGGGAACGCAAGCACATCGATCCGACCCTTCGTCGACTGGCGCGGATACCGGGCGTGGAAATAGAAGATAAAACGTGGTCGGCGGCGGTGCATTTTCGACATGCCGATTCCGCGGGTCGCGATGAGATAACCAAGGAACTCGATGTTTTAAAGACCATGAACGGGGTGGCCGTGCATTATGGCCCCGAGGTGGCCGAGGTGCCCTTTCTGGCCGAGGTCGGCAAGAAGACCGCCGTCAAGACGCTTATTCGGCTTAACAAATCCCGGTACCAGAGGGGATATATCCTGTATGCGGGCGACGATCAGAACGACGCGCAAGCGATGGAATGGGTGCTGGCGCAGAAAGGGAGCGTCTATGTTGTCGGTGGCCGAATCGCCGTTCCCGGTTCGCACGCGGTCGATAGCCCCACAGACCTGGCCCGGGCCATCAGGCACGACTGTCAACTGGAATACTCTAAAATGATGCTGCGAGAGGACGGTTATGAGTGATTTTGTTGTCATGGACTGCGCCCTGCTCACGCGTATGAGCGGCCTGCCGCCCGCGTTCAATCTAAGGGAACTGCGTGATCGTATTGGAGCGTGTAGCGACGAAGTCCTTTATCACCATTTTTGTGAAACATCTTTGCGCGCCACATTCGATGATCCCGAGTACCGCAACGACTTCGCAGTCTGGGCCAAAGAGAAGCTAGCCGACCGGGTTTTGGCGGAACGGCTGGGCATTATCGATCCGTATGAGATCGAATCGATAACCTCGCTAAGGCACCTGGTATTGGACATCATTGAAGATCGGCTCAGCGAACTATCTCCCTGGGTTCCCGGTGTACGCCCCGGAGGTGAGTTTTTCTTTATGGAGGCGGTCATCGTCGCTTTTGAGACGAATGGGAGAATCGGCCAGCCTTCGGACATGCCCGAGGCCATTCAGGAAATGACCAACGGCAGCATCTTCTTTCATTTCCTGGAGGGACTCCGTCGCCCGCCGCTTCATAAGGATGACTTTTCTGCCTGGCTGATCGAATGTGGGCCCCTCGGTGAACCATATATAGCGGCCATATCCGGTATAGATTTTTACTTCAAGAGCCTTCCGGCCCTTAGAGATGAGCTGAGCCGTGTGCTTCATGCGGCAAAGGAGGCGCGATCATGAATCACACTTTGGCCGAATATGAACCGGTCGTGGGATCGGCGTCAATTCGTCAATTGCGCCAGTTGGGCTCCCGGCTGGCCGGCACGCGCCTGGTACACATAAATTCCACTCGCGAGGGGGGCGGGGTGGCGGAAATTCTCAACTGGATGGTGCCCTTGATGCGCGATATAGGCATCGATGCCTCATGGGAAGTGATTACCGGGCCTCCCCGCTTCTATGAAGTGACGAAGGCGATCCATAACGGGTTGCAGGGTATGCCCGCTCAGTTGAGTGCAAAGGATTGGGCTCTTCTGCGGGATGTAAACGCCGCCTGGGCTGATCAGCATAAGGCTTCTTTACAGGAGGCCGACGTCGTGATTGTCCACGACCCCCAGCCGGCGTTTCTCATCGATTATTGCCGGAACGGCAAGAGCAAATGGATTTGGAGGGCGCATATCGACATCAGTCATCCCTACCGGCCGGTGTGGAAAAACCTCAGGGATACCGTGGAGAAATACGACGCCAGCATATTTTCACTTAATGCCTTTGCCCAGCCACTGCCCCACCCGCAATATTTGGTTCCTCCAAGCATTGATCCGCTGAGCGACAAAAACTGCGATCTCACGCGGGCAGAGATAAAGAGAGTGTGCCGCCAGGTCGGCTTGGATTGCAGTCGGCCCGTGCTGCTGCAGGTATCGCGTTTCGATCGCTTCAAGGACCCGGTTGGAGTCATAAAGGCGTACCAGATTGTCCGTCGGGTTACCCCGGTTCAACTCGTGCTTGCGGGAGGAGGAGCGGCCGACGATCCCGAGGGGAATGCCGTGTACCAGGAAGTGCTCAATGCCGCCGAAGGGGATGCCGATATTCACGTGCTGTTACTCCCTCCCGATGCTCATCGGGTGATTAATGCCCTCCAACGGGTTGCGGATATTGTTTTGCAGAAATCAATAAAAGAGGGATTCGGTCTGACGGTTACGGAAGCGATGTGGAAAGGGAAGCCCGTTATCGGCGGCGATACCGGCGGAATTTGCCTTCAAGTATTCAACTATCAGACCGGCTTTCTGGTCTCGACCCCTGAGGGCGCCGCGCACAGAATCCGCTTTCTTCTTGACCATCGGCGGAGACTCGATAGAATGGGGACCATTGCCCACGAATTCGTTCGCGAAAATTTCCTGTTGACCCGCCACTTGCGGGAGTACCTTACTCTTGTGTTCGCACTTACGCGGGCCGAATCCGAACGAATACTGTATATATGACGGCTGAAGGATAATGGCCAAGGACTCTCGATCTCGTTCACAAGCGCCATGCGGCATCATGGCCGATAATAATGCTCAGCCGTCACGATGGTTTTGGCGACTGCGAATCGGATGAGTCATCTCGTGGGATGAAGGACGCAAATACCTGTTTCAAGGTGTCTTTCCCGATGGCCGCCGCGACGACCACAATACACGCTCCAACCGTAATAATAAATGCACCGAACCCAACCAGGACTACCTGCCGGGCAATATCGAGTTCCGCCAGAGCCATCGCCGAGAAAAACACAACGAGAATGGCTTTCACAAATCTGGCCATTAGTGTCGCTCCCGGCACATGTTCATGCAGCAGCGCCCGCTGAACGGCTTTCGCCGCCCACATCGAAACCAGCCACCCCGCCCCAAGGGCAATGGATGCAGACAGTATCCGAGGAAATACCGAGATTCCTTTTGCAACCATCCGTGAGAATATCTTGAGATGCCACGCCTCAAAGGCGTTCTCAAGAAATATGAGAAAGACTGCGGCCGCGGCGATCCCTCCGAGTGCGTTGTATAGCCCGAATCGGATATCTGCTTTGGCAAAATCGCTTCCCCAGCGGAAGCTGGTCAGAAACCGCTCCATTTTAAGGATGACGGCGATTCTGACGACTATTCGCTTGGCCAACCAGGCCAGCAGCCAGCCGATAAGGATCAGTGCGATTCCCGCCAACAGGCTCGGCACAAAGGCGACAATGCTTTGCCACATACCCAGCAGTTGATCTCGAAGTGAGTAGTCAGGCATCCTTATTCACCTCCATATTCGGCTTACTCCACAACGAGCGCCAGAACGATCGTTTCTCTTCATATTCGCGCACCCACAATACCGGACAGCCGGCCCGAAGCGTTATTTCCTGCGATAGGGACTTGGCGAGAAGCAGTTCAATAATATCACCTGAGCGTCCACCCATCAACAGCAGATCCGCAGTCTTGGAAGCCTCTACGACACCGTCTATAACAGATCCGCTTTTCAGAAATGTAAACTCCGCCTGAACGCCATTCTCTTCGAGATCATGCCTGGCGTCCCGAACCAGCTGTTCCGACAGCGGTGATTCCCCCTCCCCGTCGACAACATGGACGACATGAAGATTCGCCCCGAAATAGGTTACAAAAGCCGGCGCCATTTCAATGGCCAGACGAGTATGAATATTGGCTCCAAGCGGTACTACTATTCTTTTTACGCTATCCTTTTCAAAGGAGCCGTGCAGTATGGCGACTTCGGACGTTGATTGCCGGAGAACCGTATCAATAAGGGACGAAAATATCCGATCGAAATAGGTCGGCTCCTTTTGTCTGCCGATGATCAGGAGGTTGCATCGTTCCTCCTCAGCCACCTCCACGATTCCCTGCGATACGCGATGAGCCACTTGAATCAAACTGTCAGATTGCACCTTTTCGGAATCAGCGCACGCCACTGCGGATTCGAGCAACGGTATGACCCGCCCTGCATCCTTTGCTCCAGCGGGAAGTTTTTGCCCCTCGTGTGCTTCGATGACGTGAAGAAACGTGATTTCCGATTCATGTCTCTTCGCAATCGCAACGGCAACATGGGTAAGTGCTGAAGCTGACTTTGGGCTCGATAGACAGGTCAGAATCCTGAATTTCTTCTGCTCCAGGCCAGATAGCGCGTTAATTTTTCGAGCATGGGCGATTTCTCGATTCTTGGCGTAGAACCGATACGTCAATAAACCCAGGCCTACCCACACTGCCGTCACCACCCAAGCGATGAAGCTATAATTGAACATGTAGATCGCGAGAAAAAGCAGCATGAGAATTCCGATGATGGACAGCCAGGGATAAAAGGGGGCGACAAAGCCGCGGTCAAGATCAGGGCGTGTCTTCCGCAAGCGAATCATGGCGACGTTGACCTGAAGAAACAGGAGAAGAAACATGATATCCGCAGCGCTGGCCACATCCTCGATCGGTAGTGAAACCGCCATGAGAATGACAATCGCAATCGAAAACAGAATCGACCAATGTGGCGTATACTTCGTCTTGCTGATGGCACTGAATAAAGAGGGAAAGTTTCGGTCCCGGCCCATGGCAAACGCGACGCGAGAGGACGAATAGACGGTCGCATTGAGGGCCGACATGGTCGAGATGACCCCGCCGATCAGCAACATTACGCCCCCGCCCACGAAGAAACCCTGGGCCACCTGAACCAGAGCCGTTTCTTTGTGAGAGGCAAGGAAATCCCACGGTGTCATCCCTCCCGACTGCACCGTGCCGAGAGCCGTGATCGCGACAAGAATATAGATCGGAACTACGATCAAGAGAGCCAGGAAAGTCGCCAACGGGATGTTTTATTTTGGGTTTCGGACTTCCTCCGAACATTGTGCTATGACTTCATACCCCTGGAAAGCAATAAAGGTCAGCCCCATGGCCTTGAAGACACCATCCCATCCATTGGGCATAAAAGGCGTCAGCGCTGCGGAGAGGTTTCCGCGGTTGAAAATGATGGAAAGCCCGAATCCGACGAAAACCGCCAGTATAAGCAGCTTGGCTATTGTAACAAAATTGCCAATCTTGCCGGTTTCGGAAGCTCCTCGATAATTGACATACGCAAAAAGCAGAGCGACGCCGGCCGCAAGGACCTTCTGCGGAGACAGGAAGCCCCATTGCGGAAGCGACCAGCCAAATTCATGCAGCACCAGATCGAAATAGGCGCCAAAACCCAGGGCATAAAGACTACAGGCGACCGCATGCGCGAACCAGCTCATCCAGCCGGACAAAAAGCCGTTCCACCGGGGCAATCCCTCCTTGACCCAGAGATAGCCGCCTCCGGCGTCATGATAACAGGAACCAAGCTCGGCATATGACATCGCGGTGAGCACGGCGACAAGCCCATTAAGAGCAAAGGCCAGAATCAGAGCGGGACCGGCAACTCCTGCCGCAATGCCGCTCAGCACGAAGATACCGGCGCCAATCATGGCTCCCACGCCTATGAGCGTAGTGTCCATGAGGGTCATCTCTCGGCTTAGCCTGACTTCTGACGTGAATTTACCCACAGTTACCGGTCTCCGGGCTCTATTGACTTTTTCAGAAATCCGCCTTTTTCACAATATAAAATCATTGCAGGTGATTGCAAATTAAACTTGTGATGACAGGTCCCTGCCTGAAAACCCTAGGAAGTTGACATAGAGGACACGGCCTGACCGGTTCCGGCATTTACAATCGACAAGTCCCATGAGCGGCCAAAAGATTGGCATGCCGCGATCAGAGATCGCGGCCACCCGCCAGCACTCCGGGCAGACGAGGATCCGCCGCGGGCGGACCGCGCACAAAATATCGATGGCATTCTTCTACTGATTTGCGCCCGAGAAACCGCGACTTTTCGTTGGATCGTAATGCTTTTCTTGCAGTTGCGTGGAAATGGGTTTGCCTTGTTATTTTTGACGTTTTTGGCCATTTCGTTAAACCAAGGGAATACTTTTTTGCGGCTTTTCCCGCCCTGAAGGGCGGGCCCCCCGGCCGTCATTTGACGTCTCTTTCGGACGCAGCCCGCCACAGGCGGATAAACCAGCCACGGGCGGGTAAAGCTTTGCCCCAAGGGGTTTGTTCGCCGCAGGCGAATTCGATTTCCCCTACTTCCATTATTTCGCGTTGACATTGCGGTGAAATCATCTTAATTTTATCCTATAATTGCAGTTACAATATTGTCGGATGGGAGGGTAATTCCCTATTTGCATAAACGATTAGGCTCCCACAGCCCGTTGCGGGAGGAGGGTTGCCGGTTTGAATACAGGTGGCAGATTACGTAAGCTGATGGTGGATTTCCCCTTAGATTAAGGAGCACTATGAAGTATTGGCAAATCATGGCAGGGTCAGCTTCCAGAGATTATAGTGAGGATTTTCTGAGATATGGCATAGCGTTTGTAGGGGGTGAAGGAAATATCAAAGCTATCGAATCGATTCATCAAGGCGACCTGATCGTTCTAAAGAGGGGAATGAGCGAGATCTTGGCCGTCGGACGAGTAGTTGACCGAAATGGCAAAATCAAGGGTAATGCGACTAACGAGACTGAAAGGGATATGGAGTGGTTACGGGATTATGATGGATGGGACCTCCCGGCATACTGTTTTGTGGATTGGCATGTACCACCTGACCCGGAGCCCGTCAAGGGATTGACAAGAGCCACTGTTGAGGGGGTGAATCTCCAAGTTCTGCGAGAGATCGCCGATCGTATTTACAACTCAAGTGTCCCCAAAACGCCTGAAGATCATCTTCCTGGACCTACGGAAGCGCTTGAGGATCACGAAATATTGACGCACCTAATAGGATTGGGGCTTAGCCCCTCTACTGCAGATATGCTCACGACAACATTTGGCCGGGTGCGATTACTTGCCAGTTACTACTACACCCGGTGCAACTGGGAAGATGTCAGGGAGCATGAAACCCGCACTTTTTTGATTGTCCCCTTGCTGCTTGCTCTTGGATGGTCAGAGCAGCAGATGAAAATAGAACTCGGGGCAGGCGGCAAGCGGATTGACATTGCCTGCTTCAGGCGAGCTTATCGCAGAGACGCCAAGAACAATCCAAATAACGGAGATTGTGCACTCATTCTGGAGAGCAAGGGGTTCAGTCAGGGACTGGACTATGCCCACACCCAAGGCAAGGGATATGCAACGTGGTTTTCCTCCTGTCAGGTCGTCATCGCTTCGAACGGGTACTGCTACAAGGCCTATCAACGAAATGATCAGGGGGATGGATTTAGCGTTGAGCCGTCTGCATATCTCAACTTGCTTAGACCGAGGAAACAGTATTCGCGAAATCCAGATGTCAAAGGCGGCCTAGCACTGTTGGAATTGTTGCTGCCGAACGCATCGTCTTCAATCAGGGATTTGGGTCATATTTCGTGCGTCGACGCCACGGCCGCGGCGGGTGGCCGCGACCTGTGATCGCGGCTTGCCAAGCGCCTCTCCTCGCATGACCCGTCATGCATGGCAAAGCCGGATCGGCGACCCTCCTCCTGAAAAAGAATTTGCCCACCCGGTGCAAAAAGCCTAATTTTGATGAAGTCGTTTGGCAGTAACCGAGATCGTGAAAAGGAGTTGCCGAGCAAATATGAAAATTCATCAATGGACTCGATCAGCAGGTCGAATCAGTATGCGACCGTATCGCGCGGGAAAGTGTTTTGTGCCTCTTTTAAGCCTCGCCATACTGCTTCTCTTCTTTGGTGCGATTGGTCTTGCCCAGACCGATCCGGCAACCGAAGCGGAGACCGATACCCTGGTCTTGAAAAAGCTGGAATGGTTTCAGAATATGAAATTCGGTTTGCTGATGCACTGGGGCACATACAGTCAATGGCAGATCGTCGAAAGCTGGAGCCTCTGCCCCGAAGATGAAAACTGGTGCGAACGGCGCGGCGCTCACGCCAAGGACTATTACGAGTATAAGACGGCCTACGAATATTTGATCACCGGTTTCAACCCGATCAAGTTCGACCCGGATTCCTGGGCCATCGCCGCCAGGGACGCCGGGATGCGGTATGTCATCTTCACGACCAAGCATCATGATGGTTTCTGCATGTTCGACACCCGTGAAACCGATTATAAGATCACGTCCAAAGACTGTCCCTTCAGTTCCAACCCCAAAAGCAATATCACCAGGGAAATCTTCGATGCCTTCCGCAAGCAGGGATTCGGCGTCGGCGCCTACTTCTCCAAGGCGGACTGGCATTGCCCGGATTACTGGTGGCCCTATTTCCCGCCGTTCGACCGCAACGTGAATTATGATATCGCCAAATACCCTCAGAAATGGGAAGCGTTCAAGAATTTCACTTATAATCAAATCAAAGAATTGATGAGCGATTACGGGACCGTCGATATTCTCTGGCTCGACGGCGGCTGGGTTCAGCCCATGACGCCGACCTCCCCCCGCTGGGGCAAGAACCCGTGCGACCAGAATATCGATATGCCTAAAATCGCCGCCATGGCCCGTTCGTTGCAGCCGGGGCTTATCATTGTCGACCGGGCGGTCGAAGGACGCTATCAGAACTACCGGACGCCGGAACAGGAAATCCCCGACACGGCGCTCGACTACGTCTGGGAGACGTGCATGACGATGGCGACGTCATGGAGCTATGTCGCCACCGATACGTATAAGCCCACCGGGAAACTGGTTCATCTCCTGGTTGACATAGTAGCCAAGGGGGGCAACCTGTTGCTCAATA
>JAQVRW010000298.1 GCA_028700875.1 Candidatus Zixiibacteriota bacterium
CCCCGGCGTAATCGGTCTGGCCTGCCAGAGCATCACCCATCGGCCCGGCCAGAAGAACCGGGTTCTTAAACCAGACCCGCGCGGAATCGATAAATTCCTTCTCCAGGGAGTAATGACTCAATTTTTGATATGCCTCGGTGACTCTCGTTAGAATCGGCGGCCGCCCATCCGACATCCTGGCGGCCCGAAGAAAACAATACCGGGCGGAATCGGTTTGACCGTTCCACAAATAGACCTGGCCGATTTCCATGAAGAGATTGACGTCGGGTGGTTCGACCGCCGCGCGCCGGTTCAACAGTATCAACAACCTGGCATAATCGCCCTGGTTTTCATAGCAGACCGATAACAGAGCCAGGATTGTCGAATTGGCGGGGTCTTTCTCGAGTTCCCTTTCCAGCAAGGCCGCCGCGCGGTCGTATTGTCCCATGAGCAGGAGTTGTTGGGCCTGTTCCACCGCGGGCGACATGAGTTGGACTGCCGGTTTTTCCATAACGCGAAGACGGCCGCGGTCCGGTGGCGGGGCGTCCTGAGCCACCCCAACGGCGGCGCAAAGCAGCAGCGCCGCCAAAACATATGCGAATATTCTACCGGCTTGAGTCACGTGGTTGTCCAAAATCCGATAATGCCTTGAAATAGGCCTTGATCTGCTGTTCGTACTGACGGGGATACCCTTCCTGCAACGATTTCTGCAACCGGTCCTGAAGCGATTCCGTCAAGCGGGAGTTGTCATCCTCCAATGGCCCCGGCGAGGAGCGCAGGATATCTTCGCCCGTCGTGGCCTTGCGTTGTTCGGTGTAATCTCGTCGGGACAGCGATTTCTGCAAATCCAGCATCCGCGAGTATACCCGCAACTGACGGTTGGACAATTCCTGTCCGGCCTGACCCTGGTCAAGCATCTCCTCGATCTTCTTCATCTCGTCGCTCAACCCGTCCAACCGTCCCAGAATTTCGCGACGGTCGCCGAATTCCTGCTGCAGTTCCGCCAACGATTTCCGGACCGACCCCTGTTCGGCCGCCAGCCGTTGCAGGCCCTCCCTCTGGCTGGCCGACATGTTCTGCCCCGGATTGGGACAGCTTCCCGTAGTCTGTTCATTGATGGAGTTCTGCTTGTCGCAGAGGGACTGCAATTTCTGGCTGTTCTTGTTGCAGGACCCCCCTTTGTTGCACTGCTTCTGCTGTTCGAGGGCATCCAGGAGTTTGACCGTCGTCTGATTGAGATTGTAGATCGCGTCCTTTTGCTGATTGAACGCGGCTCGGGTCCGGCTTTGTCCCAGATTATTGCAGGCGCTCTCCATCTGCCGCAGGGTCTCGGTCAGATTCATATACAGGTCCGCCGCCAGAAACGGCGACTGCTGTCCCAATGCATCGATCCGCTGACGCAATCCGGCCGCGGCCTCGCGAAGAATCTGCTGTTCGGCGGCCGCCTCGTTCAACGAAACCGGACGCACGTTCTGGTCGCCTGTCCGGTTGGACAAATCTTCCTGCTCCTGAGACAAATAGTTGGCGTCGTTGATCGTCTCCCTGATCTTGGCCGCCAGTTTCTGACCCTCCTGGTCGGCCAGGTCGTTCAATATCCGGCGCATCTCGTTGACCATCGACCCCAGTTTCTGCGACGCCTCCTGACCGTGGTTCAGCGCGGATTCCTTCCGGTTCTGCGAAAGCGACGATTCCATTTGCTGCATGTCCGCGGGTGCCTGGTTGTTTTGCACCGTCTCGATGAATTGCTGATGTGGCGGCGAATCCTTGAACTCGGATTCTTTGATCATCTCGGCCAGCTTGCCGTCTTCCTGCTTGAGCGCGGCCATTTGCTTTTGCAGCTGCTGTTCCCGCTGGGCCTGACGGGCGGCTTTCTGCGCGTCGCCCTCCTGCGTCTCCACGTTGACCCGGTTCTGCTCCAACAGCGTTTCCTCGCCCATCTTCAACATGGCGGTCATCTTCTGCTGGATCTGCAGCCGCTTGAGAAGCTCGACCGTCCGTTCCAGCCGCTTCAGCATTTCCTCCTGCGTCAGCTGGAATTGCGTCATCGCCTTCTTGATTTCTTCCTCGCTCATCTCCTTGAGCGCCTCCTGGAGCTTACGCAGGGCCTCTTTCATCTCCGGTGTGGCCACCTCGTTGAACAGCTTTTGCAGTTCGGCCAGCTTCTGCAGGATTTGCTCCGACATCAGGTTGTTCTGCTGCATCTTCTGCAGCGAATTATCCATCTCCTTCGATATCTCTTCCAGCCGCTGAGCGGTCTTCTGCTGCTGGTCGATGATATTCTCCAGTTCCTTCTTGTTTTGCCAGTTCAGGTTCTGGTTGGTCTTCAACTCCTGGGCCAGCTGGTTCAGCTTCTGGGCCATGTCCCGCTGTTCCTTGAGAATCTTCTCCGACTCGACTATCCGCCCTTCCTGTTCCGTCTCGCTTTCCGATACGATCTCGTCGATCGAGGGTAGACGGGCGGCATAGATGCGGGTCTTGGTTACCTTGGGGCCGGAGATATTGTCGTTGTCGGCCAGCTCGAAATGGTAGAGGACATAATCGGCCGGCATCAGGTTGAAGTTTTCCAGGTCCCAGTTGAACCCGACTTCCCCTTCGGTCGAGATCGTTTTGGGGAAGCTTATGACCGCCACGTTTTCATCCCCCTTCTGCCCGCCGGAAATAATCTGATACTTGAGAATCAGGGAACTGAATCCGTAGTCATCGGCGATATGCAGCTTGAACGGGATAAGCATGTCTTCATTCAGATTGGCGTCGAATCCGGGGAAGACGACGTTGATGATCGGGTACTCATCCGGCACGGCCGTGATCGTGTACTCGATCGGATCGGGGTTTTCTTCGCCCCGCCCGTCAAGGAGATGGACATGATAGGTAAAATCCTTGGTGATGCCGAAACCGACCCGGCCTCGGGACCCCTCGAACGGCACCGGTATCTGGTTGGAATCGGAGGCGATCAATTCCGCCCGGACGATATCGCGGTTGGTTTCCATCTCCAGATCGGCCCGGCTTCCCATGAGGGCGGCAAACGATCCCGTATTCTCGTCCAACGTCAATGGTTGCAGTCTCGTATAGGCGGGGTAATTGACCGTGACTTTCAACCGGGTCACGCGGGGACGATCTACCACGTCGACCGTGTAGGTCTCCGACCGCAAATCCCCGGCGGCGACATAATAATCGAACGACCGCCGCACCTGTTTCAGGCTCACGACGAACGCCGAGGTATCGGCCGCGGCCGCCGTCAGACGGGTCTTATGATTCACGCGCATTTTTTCCGACTGCCAACGCCCCTCGGCGAAACGGTAGAATACCTCGACCTGATCGGGGAATCCGGTTCCTATCAGAGCGCCCCCGATTTCGACATCGGAATATTTAACCCGCTCGGCATTGCCGGGCGTAACCGTCAACGTATATCCCGGCGGCGGGGCGACCCTGGTCAATGGTTGGGAATAGACGTCGAAAGCCGTCGAAAAAAGTCCCGGCGCCATAAGGCCGATCAAAGCTGCGATCGCCGTCATAACAACCGCCGGACGCAATCTTTTATATAGGGCAGAGCCTGAAACTATCTCGTTGAAATCGACCCCTTTGGTCAAGTCGAGCGCCTGCAAGATCGTCAGGTCAACCAATGGCTGGGAGAAATTGGTCTTGCCGATATTCAGATCCCGGAATTGCAGCGCCGCCACCAATCGCCCTTTCAATTCCGGATGCTTTTCCTCCAACTGAAGCGCCGCTTTGATTATCCCTCGCTCGTTGCGCGCGGGCACCAACGCATAACGATAGAACGCATAACCCAAACCGATAATACAGCCGCCCAGGAGAGTCACCTTGACCGGGACCGGCATGATAAACGCCGTCGCCAGAAGCGACAGCCCCAGCGCCAATGCCGCCAGCACCGTCAGCATCACGGCTAGCCCGGCCAGCCAGATAACCGCTTGCTTCTTGACCACCGTCCGGGCCAGTCTTTTTTCAAGATTCGTCAGCTCGTTCATGTCAACCTCGACGGCCTCCGTTTATTATAGGGCGGCAAAAGACAGCGAGAAATTCAGTGCGTCAGCGAGTATGTTACGATATTCAGCCCCATTTTGAGGGCTTCCTGCCGCTTGTCCGGCGGATCGTTATGGACCTGCGGGTCTTCCCATCCGTCGCCGATATCCGACTCGTGCAAATAATACAGCACCATCCGCCCGTCGACAATGATTCCCCACCCGGTGGGGGCCTTTTTATCGTGCTCGTGAATCTTCGGCGGCCCGTTGGGGAAATCAAAGAACGAATGGTAGATTGGGTGGTCGAAAGGAATCTCCTCAAACTTCTTCTCCGGGAACAACTCCGCCACCGCCTTGCGCACCGATGCGTCCAGGCCGTAGGAATCGTTAATAAACAAAAATCCCCCGGCCAGAAGATACGCCCGAAGGCGGTCCCGTTCGCTGTCCGTAAACCGAATTGTTCCATGCCCGGTGGCGAACAGAAACGGATGGGCGAAAAGCTCCTCATCTTCG
>JAQVRW010000018.1 GCA_028700875.1 Candidatus Zixiibacteriota bacterium
TGCTCTTCCGATCTGTCCCAGTATCTGTGCTTCGCCGACAACCAGAGAATCGAGCGCCGAGGCGACAGTGAAAATATGACGGACCGCCTCGAGGCCGGATTTGACGGAGAAATCATCGGGCGAAAACGGGACATCCTTGTTGTCGCGGAAGAAGAAATCCAATATGCGGTTGCGAACCTCGGTCAACGGCGTGCCATTGGCCGTGGTGAAGATAAACTCCACCCGGTTGCAGGTGGCAAGATAAACCAGTTCCGACAGGTCGGCGGCAAGTTTGAGCGCCGACAGTTTCGACGCCCGCTCATCCGGCGCGATAGTCAGTTGTTCCATAAGATTGAGGTTTTGCGAGTGGATCGAGACGCCGACGATGCCCAGACTTTCCATCGGTATTAGCCCTCTGTCCGGTTGCCTGTTTATTGACGGTTTGTTGAAATTATTAAACCGTGGATTTCTCTAACCGTTCCCATTTACTGGATAATTTATGTCTCCTATTCATCCGGTTGTCACAGAATTGTCATGAGAACGATTTTTCTGATATTTTTTCGACATTTATCCAGGCAGGGTGCCCCGCCCCTTCCGTCTCGTAGGTCGACGTTCCGAGTCCCGGACGCCGGGGGCGTACGCGACGAGAAACCCGACATTCCTCGTTCCGGCAGGTCTTGTCAGCCGCAGGTCCGCCGAAGACGGATGGCCCGCCGGAATAAGACCGCCCCCGGATACAAAGACATCAAAATCGATGGCATTCTTCTACTGATTCGCGGCCGAAAAACCGCCATTTTTCGTTGGATTGGCATGATCGCCTTGCGGTTACGCGGAAATGGGTTTGCCGTGTTATTTTTGATGTTTTTGGGCATTTTGTAATACAAAGTAATACTCTTTTTGCGGCCTTTCGTACCCTGAAGGGCGGGCGACCCGGCCGATTTTGAGCCGTCACCAATACCTAGACGTATAGAACCTGATGGTTTCATCTATTAATGGGGACGAACTCGTATTCACCATCAAAGTGGTGTTGGTTTTGCGCGGGAGTTGACCAAATAGCGGGAACCCGTCCCAACAAAGCTGAGGTGGGCTACTGGCCCGAAAATGAACCATTATTCTGTGGCCGAAATGCCATCATCCTAATATATTATTATGGCGATCATAAGAGGAATAATAGATGATTCTCCGCGTAACCCAGAAATTGGCCCGGAAAATCAAAGTGGCCCCGGCCTCGTGCCTTGACCCGGACCCGGAGCCATACGGCGATTGGACGGCCAATCTTTTTGTCGCCGCCCGGCGGCAGTATATCATCATCTCCAATACGCGGTCGCTTTTCACGGTATTGACTTTCGGGCGCGAAATCACCGACAAGGACGAATTCATCAACAGGTTTTTGATGGTTCTGGAATTGTTTCTAACCCGCCAGCGTCTGGAACCGATTTATTTCGGACGCATAGCCCCCGCCTCCGAGACGATTGTCTTTTCAAAGACTGGAGACAAGCGGGTGTTGGGTTCGATGAATGATCTTGTCATTGAGGCCAGGACGGCGATTGCCTACCGAGGCAGGAGTTTGTTCGATGCGGCCGCCGGTATGAACGACATGCCCATGGGCATGCTCAAATACCATTTTCCAAGGAAGGAGTTTTTGGCCCTCCTCGAAGATGATCACATCGCCGGATTGGTTTAGGTCCCGAACTGCGATCAGAGATCGCGGCCACCCTCCCGCCGCCAGATATAATTCATTGTATTCCAACGCATTAGGCGGACATATGCATTGCCTTCCTAATTATCAATTTACGTGAATACAGCGATACAAGAAAATGGCCTTGTAATTTATAAAACAACCCTATATACTTGTCCCATGGAGCATGGCCAAAACCTATTTACCGTGATCGTTGGCGATCTCATAGGATCATCGGAAATCAACGATAGGCCTGTAGTATCAAATCAAATCGCTGAAGCCATCGAAGGGATAGGGACAAATTTTCGCGATGATTTCCATGGTCGGTTGACCATAACTCGCGGAATGGATGAGATCTCGGGCGTCCTCAAGCGTCCGGCCTTAGCTTACAAAATCTGCAGGGAGCTCAATTATATAATATTTCCCCATTGTTTTCGTTTTGCCGTTGTTCAAAATATCCTTGACGTGAATGTTGAGACTAAGGAAGCAAGAAGGATGGATGGACCGGCGTTCCACAGGGCTGCGGACATAATGGAGCAATTGAAAAAGGATAACCTATTTTATTCGTTCGAAGTGAGCCTCAATGTCAGTGACTTCAATATGTCAATAACCGCTTTGGCGAATCTTGTAAGCATTATCCTCCAACGCAGAACAGAGAGACAGGATTTAATACTCCGAGAATATATGAAATCTGGTCGTCAGCAGAATGTCGCCGACAAGTTCGCGATAACGCAGCAAGCCGTATCCGATTCACTCAAATCCCTTCATTGGCAATATATAAAAAGGGTTGAGAATTTAATTGACAATATGTTGAATGAATCAGTATAAGTAAACAATACTTACGCACCGACAGAAAAGCACTTGAGGAGGGATACCAAACGTGTGTATATTCGAAACGGGTTCCAGTCGGCATATTTTTAATGCCGCAATCGTAATACTCGGCTATATCCTTACATTTGCTTTAAGTGGTCTTGTGGTGCGCTTTATTCTTAATCGTTGCGACAAGAAATCCCCCGCCGAAGTCAAGGCACCTGCGTCGCCCGATATGGATCTTGGAATGATAATTGGAAAGTGTGAGAATTTCTTGGGAATCACGTTTGTCCTGGCAGACCAGGTAACCGGCCTCGCCCTATTGTTTGCGGCCAAATCCATTCTGAGAGCCAAGGACATGAGGAATAACCCCAAATATTTTCTGGGGGGAACGATGGTCAATTTCAGTTTTACCATGTTCATGGCGTTTTTAATCAAATACTGCCTTTGTAACATCCGATTTTAACGATCGATTCTGCCGCCTACCATAACCAGTGACCTCCAGTTTATTAGGGCATTTCGTTCCATTGGTGCCAATCCGTAGTTCCTACCGATGCTTTTCGGCGCGCCATCCATACTCATTATTATATCCCCGCAAAATCAATACCAGTTTGATGGTAAAAACGGGGACGCGGCCTATAGTATATGAAACCGTCGCTTACGAGTATTGTCTGGAGCAATGGGAACCGGCCGTTCGCTTTGCGCCGAATTGGATACGCAAAATACGGGTGGGGTTAGTTTTCGCGGCGGACGAGGACGTCCGACCGCGCACGAAAGGCGAACACGGGCGCGTAGCCGCGCGCGCCTACGGGGATGTGATGGCATCGAGTTTGTAGGGGCCGACCTATGTGTCGGCCCGGAATAATCCTGGGCGAGCACCCGCTCGCCCCTACAGGAGAATGGCCGCTTGACTACATCGGTGAGACCGCGAAAAACGGCTTTGCCGGGAGGGGTAAGATTGCCTACATTACGGCATGGCCGAACAGGGACCGTGGCCCAAATTAAGGCAGGATCTGGTCGTCTCTGAGCAACAAAGCGAGGGGACAACCTACTACATCCTCAAAGACCCGATCACCTTCCGGTACTTCCGCGTCCGGGAGGTGGAATATTTTCTCGTCCGGCAGTTCGACGGCGCAACGGATTACGAAACGATCGCCTTGCGGGTGCGCGACAAATTTAACGTCGATATCTCAGTCGAGGATGTTCAACAGTTCGCCGCCCATATCGACTCGCTCTATTTTTTCGAGGGAGCCAAGGCCGAATACGAGGTATCATCGGGACGATACCGGGGACAGCGCAAGAAATCGTTCCTATCGAAAATCCTGTTTCTCAAGTTGACGGCTTTCAACCCCGAACGGATGCTGAAAAGTCTGCTTCCTCCCCTGCGGTTTTTGTTCTCCCCGTGGATGGTTGCCGTGATGATCGCAATCGTGGTCGGCGGGTTCGCCCTTTTCAGCGCCAATATCGAATCGTTCCGGTTCCGCATCGCTGATATCTTCTCGCTGGGGTCGATCGTACTCATCATGATCTCGCTGGGCGTCCTTATCCTGATTCACGAGATGGCTCACGCCTTCACCTGCACATATTATGGCGGGCAGGTGCGCGAGATGGGGTTTTTGCTTCTGTATTTCCAACCCTGTTTCTATTCCAACCTGTCCGATTCGTGGATGTTCAAGAAGAAATCATCGCGGCTGGCGGTGCTCTGGGCGGGGTTGTTTTTCCAGATGGTATTGTTCGCGCTGGCTGTCGTCGGTTGGAGGGTAACCGTGGTCGGCACGACGGTCAACACGCTTTTCTGGCTGACCGTCAACGTCTGCCTGGTGACGCTGCTGTTCAATCTCAATCCGCTGATCAAGCTCGACGGGTATTACTTGTTGTCGGAGATGGTCAACATCCCCAACCTTCGCCGCCGAGCGTTCGACTATATTGCCGGTCGCATCCGCCGGATGATCGGTCTGGACGCCGACCTTTCCGTCGCTTCCCCCCGGCAACGGCGCATCTTTTGGGCCTATACCCTTCTGGCGGGGTTGTACAGCCTGTTTCTGATCGGGTATTTCGTGGTCCTGGTTTACGGGTTCCTGACGGAACGATATGAAGGATTTGGATTTGTCTTGTTTTTGGTCTTTCTGGCGCTTATCTTTTCCAAGCTGATCGGGCGCACGACAACATTTCTCTTTAGCCGTGAGGTATTGAAAGCGTTGTTTATCAAACCGCGCAACCTGATCGCCATCGTCGTCATCCTGGCGGGAATCATCATCGTCTTCTTCCTAATACCGTTCCCGCGCGATGTCGGCGGCGAAGTCATCGTCCGTCCCCTGGCCGAATACACGATCGCCCTTCCGGCCGGCGAGGCGCGGCTGGAGCTGAACCTTCGCGAAGGCGGACGCGTCCATCAATTCAACACCGAACATATCCAACTGTCCACCGGCGACTTGTCGGTGCTTCAGGTGACGCCTCTGGTGCGCGAGGGAGACCCGGTCAAGAAAGGCGACACTCTGGCCGCGATAGTATCCAACCAGGTATCATCCAACCTCAATGCCGCCCGGGCGGAGTTGGATCGGCTCTATGGCGAGGTGGCGCTGGCGCAATCGCCGCCGAAACCGGAAGAGGTTGCCACGGCGCAGGCGACGGTCAACGCCGCCCAATCGAGCGTGGAGCAATTGAAGAAGGATATCGAACGGAACAAGTCGCTCTTTGAAAAGAATTTGATCGCCGGGCAAGTGTTGGAGCAGAGCCAGTCGGATTATGATATCGCCGTGTCGCGTCTTAAGGAAGCCCGCTCCCGCCTGCAATTGCTCAAGGCGCCGCCCAAGAAAGAGGAACTGTCGATCCTGCAATCACGGATCGCCACACAGGAAGCGAATATCGAGTATCTCACCACCCAGCAGGCCGCCCAGGTCATAACCTCGCCGATCGACGGCGAGGTGGTCGTGTTGTATCGCAATAATCTCCTGGTCAAGGTGGCCTCAATGGTGCTGGTGGAAGTGGCCGTCCCGGTGGCAGACGCCTATCTGGAATATATCGAACCAGAGGCATCCGTGCGGATGAAGGTGCGGACCTATCCCGAAGACCTTTTCCGGGGAGTGGTCACGCATATCGCCCGATCGGCCGATGACGGCCGCGCATCCGACAACCGGGCGCGGTTCGCAGTTTATGCGGCGGTCGGAAACCAGGACAAGCGGTTACACGACGGGATGAGCGGGTACGCCAAGATCAGCTGCGGGCGGGTGTCCCTGGCCGGTTTGGCGGCCGAACGGGCGCGGAATTTTATCCGCGTGGAATTCTGGTCGTGGTGGTAAGTATATATCATTCAATAATTTGCCTCGTTGTTTGAGCGATAAAGGCGGTAACATTTATTTTATTGCCTAACCGGCGGAATTCTCTTGACAGACCTCTGTTAATTGCTATACTTATAGAAGATGGAATTGGTTCGCACACGGATGTGGTTGCAGTGCGGCTGGCATTAAAAGGCGATTTGGAAAAGTAACATCGCATAATGAAACCTTGGTCATATTGCGTGACCGGGGAACTTTGTTACAATGAGGAGGTGAGCACTTGAAGTACAGACTCATCGTCGAGGAGCTGGAAGAGAAGGTTGCCCCGATTGGTTGGAGCCAGGGCGGACAATAGAGCGGCGACTTTACGCCCAACTTATTGTCTTGAGTAATTAAGCTCTTCAGGGGCTGCCGACGGCAGCCCCTTTTTGTATGACCAAAAGCGCCTCCAATGATTTGACTCGTTCCAAAAGACCGACGACCCGTTTATCGGCATAGAGGGTTTCCAGCCATGCCGGTGATTTCATCTTAGCCGCGATTTTTTTCAAGGCTTCCATCGCCTGTTGGGCGTACCGGAACGAAGTCTGGATGTCGCGCTGCAAAAAGGCGACTTCGGAGAGAGCGGCGGCGGCCCGCCATTGTTCCGGCAACAGATTCAATGCCGTCGCCACGAGTAAGGCCCGTTCGAGATGTCCGAGTCCATCGGCATTGCGGCCGTGTCGGATGAACCATTGCCCGGCGGCAAGGTGGTAACGGGCGCAATCGATATCTTCGACGCCGCTTTCATAGAAATGGCCGGCTTCACCGATGCATCGTTCGCCGTCATCGCCCGCCTGCCGTTCGTTTTCTTTTTCCAGCGCGATCAGATGAAGGAAGGCCTTATCGCGGGGACTGAACATACTGCCGGCGATGTTCTCGGCATCTTTCCGAAACGATTCCTCCCCCGACATAGCATAGCGTAAAAGGGCAATCTGGAAAAGCAAACCCATGTCGCCGTTGGCATCGGCGATTTTCCAGGCTTTGGCGCCGCAGTTTTTCGCGGCGTCGAGTTCCTTCAGGTCCGCGTGAAAGCGCGCCAGATTCAGGTGGCCGGTGAGTATGACCATCCATCCATCCGTTTTCGAAGCCATGTCCATCGCCCGAGTGAGGTTGGCTTGCGCGTCGGCATAGTATCCCATCCGCCGCAACAGGTTCCCGGTTAATTGCAGCATCGCGCTTTGGTGCGATTCCTCGGCCATCTTCGCCGCCAGCGCCGATCCCTCTTTCAGGTAGCTCAGGGCGTCGTTTAAGCGTCCGGCTTGAATCATGACTTCGGCCAGGTTTTCGATATTCCAGACGAGTTCCGTCAGGGAACCGATCGTCCGGTTGACCGCCAACGAATTGTTGTAAGCCTCGACCGCCTTTTCGTTTTGTCCGGCCAGGAAATAAGCAACGCCAAGATTGTTCCAGGTTCGGGCGGTCTCGCCTTTATCATCGAGCGTGAGGCTGATGTTCAACGACCGCGTAAAATGCGAAATCGCGTCCGCGAATTTCCCCTTCACGCCGTAGATCGTCCCGATGTTGTTCAGGCTGGAGGCGATATCTTTTTCGGAATTCATGCTGACCTGGGTTTCCAGCGCTTTCTCGTACTGCGTCAGAGCATCATCCAGCCGCCCGGCCATCCAGTAGATATTCCCCAGGTTGTTCAGGGTATGAGATATCTCCAACTGATCACCCAGTTGGCCATATAGCTCGAGCGCCCTGGTCAGGGCGTCGATTCCGGCGTTATAGGCTGAGCGGGCCTTATGCACATCGCCCAGTTCTTTGCAGGCCAGCGCCAGCCGGGGGATCAGATCGGCGTTTGATTCGGTCATATGGATGACCTGATTATAATAGTATTCCGCCTGGAGCAGACGGCCCAGATCCTTGTGCAGACGGGATTTCTTGAGAAGGGCATCGGCTTTCCGGCCCGGATCATCGAGCTTGTCGGCAGCGGAGACGGCCACGTCGATCAGGGTGAAGGCGAGGTCGTAGGTGTGTGTACGGGCGGCTTCGTCGGCGGCAGTCGCGAGGAACGGGAAGGCTTCATCGTATTGACCGGCCTCGTACAACAATCGGCCGCATAATCCGCCCTGGTCATTGCGCGTTTTATATTGCCGGGCCAGACGCCGGGCCAGAATGCGGCGCGTCCGCGCCGACATGACTTGCCGCAATGAATACAGAAGCGCCGGCACCCTGCCGACAGGCATCGTTTCCCGGATGTCATCGAGGACGTCCGGCGTCGTGCTCAGCGCCTCGGCGACCGTCGCGGCGTGAGCGGGATTTTCCGTCAAAGGCAATCCCATGGCGAAGCATTTGATCGAATAGGAACGCCCTTGCAGGGGGCGCAGGGCAAAACGGATTTGACGGCGCGACCACTCCATGGCATCGGGAGTTTCATGGCGCCATCCCCAGGCCCCGTCCCGCAGGCCGAATTCGCCGCGGTCAAAATTATGTTCCAGCAGGATTCGTACTGCGGCCGGATCGCCGCCGGTGGTCTGTTCGACAAAATCGAACTGCTGCGAGCTGAAGCTTTTTTCGCCAAAGACGGCTTTCAGGGCCGGGGTATCCAGATGATTGATTCCCCCCAGCAGGTGCCGGGGCCGAAGCGCCCGGCGAAACGGATAGGGCGATCCGGCCTTCACCAGCGTTTCCAAAAGCGCCCACGCGCTGGGCGGACGACGCCGGGGATCGATTTGCATGAGGCCGGCGATCAGGTCGGCCGTGGTTCGGCTGAATGAGGCCGCCAGACCGCACAACGCGGGCCGTTCCCCTTCCGTTACCTGAGCGTTGATTTCGAGCGGGTCGGCGGAGGAGGAACGAAACGGCATCACGCCGCAGGCCAGGTAGTAGGCCATCACGCCCAGCGAAAAGAGGTCCGAGGCGGGCGTGATGGGTCGCCGCAGAATCATCTCCGGCGACATATACCCGACCGTGCCGGTAACCGGTTCCGCCTCGCCATTCGAAAAGGTTCGCGCCAGTGAAAAGTCGGACAGTTTGAGGTAATGGAGGGTATCCAGGGGATAGTCGTCGCGGTCGAATCCGACCGGACAGAAGATATTCGATGGTTTCAGGTCGTTGTGCGCGAATCCGGCCGTATGCAGCACCGCCAGCGACGCGGTGACCGCCGATAGGATCGACAGGAGTTTGATCTCGGAGACTTTTCCGGCCAGCGACTCCAACGTCGGGCCGCCACAATATTCCATCCTCAGGAATAATCGACCGACGGCCGTTTCCCCCACTCCGCCCACGCGGACGATTCCGGGAAATTTGGCCCGAGCGGCGATGAGCGACTCCCGTTCTATCAGTTGGGTTGCGGCCGGGTCGAAGAAGAGTTTGAGCGCCACCGGACCGGCCTGGCCCCGGCGATTGGCCAGAAAAATCTGCGATGTTCCGCCGCGACCGATCTCCCGGATGACGGTAAATTCCTCGGGAAATTGGTTATCCGCGGCGGCCATCATGATTTGTGCGCGTCCGCCTTGCGCGGCAGGTAGATCGTAAAGGTCGTACCCTGGCCTTCGGCCGAATCGACCTGAATATCCCCGCCGTGATTGAGGATGATCTTGCGGGAATTGGCCAGGCCCAGCCCGTGGCCGTTGGCCTTGGTCGTGAAATGCGGCTGGAATATTTTCTGTCGGATTTCTTCGGACATCCCGTGACCGTTGTCGGCGACGGCGATGATCATGCGATCCTGTTCGGTGTCGAATCGGCAATCGATTTTTATATGCGGCTCTGCGCTCTTCTCCATGGCATCCACGGCGTTGTTCATCAGATTGAGCAGCACCTGCTGTATCTGACCGACATCGATATGAATATCGGGGACGTTGGCGTGGACGAAGTCCACGGTGACGTTCTTGAACTTTCGCTGCGACTTGAGCGAAAAGAGCAGGTTTTCCACCAGATGACGGATATCATAGCTGACCATCTCCGTTTCCATCTTGGAAAAATCCATCAAGCCGTCGGTGAATCGTTTCATCTTGGCGATATTGTCCACGACCTGGCTGGAATTGTTCTTGGCCCGCTCCATGTCGTTGCGATCGATGTTGATCTGGGCCAGTTCCGCGTTGTTGGAGATGATGGTCAGGTAGTTGTTCAGTTCATGACCGATGGAGGCGGCCATTTCTCCCTTGGCCACCAGCTTTTCGGACAGGATAACGTACTTTTCCAGAATGACCTTTTCCGTGATGTCCTCGATGACCAGGATCGCGCCGGTCTTGCTGCCGGGCAGACTGGTGGTCGCCGACACCTTAATCGACAACACCTTCTCATCGTAACCGGTGTTGTGGAAATACCGATCTTCGCGGAAATTTCCGCCGCCGGTCAACACCTGTTCGATCATCTTCCGCCACTTGGGCCATTCCGCAGGCGGAATCAAGTCGGTCAGGCGGCTGCACCGGGGGGTATCAGTTCCCGGGGTGATGTCGGACTTGTTGATCTGGAAGGTCGCCAGGCTGGCGTCGTTGATCGTCACCAGATTGTATTCGGGGTCAATGACGATGATGCCGACCGGCGACTGGGCGATGATATCTTCGTTGTATCGTTTCAACCGGCTGAGGTGGCCGTATAACTGGGCGTTATGGATGGCCATGGCGGCCTGCTGGGCAAACAGCTCGAACAGATACATGTCCGATTTGAGGAACAGTTTGGCGTGCGAGGAATTGTCCAGGTAGATGACGCCGATGACGTGATTCTTGATTTTCAAGGGCACGCACATGATGGAGCGAAGCTTGAGTTCGACCACCGATTTTTGGTTGGCGTAGCGTTCATCCTCCTGGGCGTCGGACGTATAGACCGACTTGCCGGTTTCGGCCACGCGGTTGGCGATGGAATTGGAAATCTTGAACGATTCCTCGGTGATTTCCTCCTGGCGGATGTTGTGGGCGGACTTGAATTGCAGGATGCCTTCCTTATCCAAAAGCATCACGAATCCGCGTTCGGCGGAGAGTAATTCCACCGCCTTGAGCATGACCACCTGAAGGATTTCCTCCAACACCAAACTGGAGTTGATCGCCAGCGATATTTCCAGGACGGCCTTCAAATCGTCCAGACGGACGGTGCCGGCCTCTTCTTCCCCCCCGATGCGCGGATTGTCGCTGACGATATCATTCAGCGCCTTCTCCATCTCCGCCAGGACATTGCCTACCGCGATACGATCGGTCGATGTCCCGAGCTCGGTGTCGAACTCTCTCTCGGAGAGATCGTGCGCGACGTCGTTGTTGTTTTTTACGGCCAGATCGGACATATGTACTCCACCACAAGGTTGTGCTCTCTAACCATATTCTTTTATCGGCGCGTAGGAAGGAAAGCTTAGTCTATCGGGACATATCGGGCAGGGCCGCAGGGTCAAAGAGAGGGGAAACGATCCGGTATGTATCGGCCCCGAGGCCGACCGCCTCATTAAAGAGGGCAAACAGCCGGTCGAAGACTTCGGGGCCGCCTCCGGACTGGTCGGGAGGCAGGGAATTTTCAGATAATATATTGGGATTCAATGAATTGCAAACGAGGGTCAGGCTCAGCCGGATTTTCTCCGCGCGCCTCAAACCGGCGGTCGCCGCCACGGGAAAGACCAGCGAGTCGGCCAGAAAATCAGACAGTTCAAGTTGATTATCGAATTTATATTTGACGGCTGACCGCCCGGCCACCTGCAGATAATACGCGTCCTCGGTCAACCGCCGGGTCACGGTCGCGACCCACTGCCCCGAAGTCAGCGCCCGGGCCGGCAGCGGCCAGCGCGGTTTCTCCAACCGGCAGTCGACCGTGATCCGAACCGCCAGCCCGGCCAGCAGGTCTTCCATTCGCCGTTGATCCAAAACCGGGGTGACATCGAGCCATACCGCCAGCGTCTCGCCCTGACGGAAGATGTCGTAGTCGAATTGAACCGATTCGTCGGCCGCGGCGACGGCGCCGCAAAGGACGGCGATCAGGATGACCATGACCGCCGCCACGCGCACTATGGTGAAAGGTTTCATCGATGCCGGAGTCACTCCTAAAACGTCTGCGTCGACAACCGGGCGTAAATGATCGGATCCTCGTTGGAGCGGTCGAGCCGTTTGGAAAGGAAAATCTTGAAAGAAGGCTCGAACGCGATGCCGACGCCGATGGAACTGTACCAGGGATCGTTGCCGGACAACTTGTCGGCGCCGATCTTGCCGCCGTCGAATTGAATGAACGGCACCGTCTTGGTGTGCGGGATGCGGAACCGGTATTCGCCGCTCAAGAAGAAATATTCATTTCCCAAATACGCTTTGTGCCGATATCCGTGCACCGTTCCCAGGCCGCCGAGGAAGAAACGCCGGTTGAGCGGAATGCCGTCGCCATCCACCCGGCCATACGCTCCCAGTAAATGAAGCGACAGGTATCGGCTCAAAGGTTGGATGCGCAACAACCGGCCTTCGAGGCGGGAGAAATCGAAATCTCCCTGCCAATCGCCGGGGGAATATTCATACGCCAGGAAGCCGAGCCAGCCCTGATAGGGATCCTTTTCGTCATCGCGCGTGTCGACCGTCGCCTTCAGGTTAAGGCTGGTCACCTGCTGGTCGTCGAAATCGGCCCGCGCCGACTCCAGGGTCGGGTACGGGACCGACGAAAAATTCCCTCGGAATTCTTTACTGCCGAACAGGGACCACAACTTCGGGTGGGCGTCGAACCATTTCTGGTTTTCCGAAAGATACCCGACCTCCAGGGTCCCCCAGTGTATGGGCGTGAAGGTCAAAAATCCATACGCTCCTTCGGCCTCGTAGTAGTCCTTCCAATCCTCGTTGACCACCAGGGCAAAGATCGTATTTTCGGTTTCGCTGATGATCTTATCATCATCCGATTTCAGCAGGCGATAGACGCGTCCGCCGATTTGCACCGGGGCCGGCCCCCGCAGCACCGTCTGTGTCGCCTCCACCCGATACCGCCCCCGTTCCGAGGAGAAGGCATATCCGCCCATGACCTCAAACGACGGGATCACGGAATCGGGATGGTCGTATTTCACGCCGGCCATGAGCTTGACGCCGTCGACGCGATTATACGCAAATTCCCCGGTCAGACCGAGAGTGCCGTCATGCGCTTTCCATCGCCGCGCCCGATGACGACGGGCAGTGCTTTCCTTGCCGGCCGACGTCACGGTGCCGTATACCGAAGCCTCGGGATCGAGTTTGACCGATCCGTTCAGGGCGATGATGTCGCCACGCACCACGGCCCCGCCGAACACATGCACGTCGCCGAATATCGCCACGACATCACGATTGACCTCACCGTGGACGTCGACGTCGCCATTGAACGCCACCACCGACCCGCGGATAAAATCTTCCCTGGGCACGGTCACCGTTTGCCAGAATGACAGGCGGTCTTTGGGCGGCCGTTGCGTCGTCCCGGCTCGGCCCGGCTCGACGGCTAAAAACGTGATCCGCGTGATATCGCCGCCGGAATCGGTTTCGATGTCGAGGTTCCCGATCTTCTCCATGGGGACAGATATGCCGGGAGCGGTAATCCCCTGGTCATTCAGCTTAATATCGCTGCCCAGAGCGATGCCGTCTTCGGAACGCTTGACCTGGGATTCTTCGCACGTAAACCGCTCGGGTTGACCGTCCCGGTACATGACGAGTGTCCATTCGTGACTGCCAATTTCAAGAACGGCCACCGTATCGGTTTTCGATTTCGATTCATATTTTGTGTATTCCCCCTCGGCGACGGCGGTCGTTGCCGTCAGGACCAGGGCGAAGACGATCAATAATACCCACGCACGATTTCCCATCGTATCCTCCTTATTTTACCCGTAGGAGGGTATCAAGCGCCGTGCCGATAGTATAAGCTGTGTCATGACGGGATGTTAGCAAAAAGTGGCGGGTCCGGGCGTGTGAAATGTACACGATAGCCGCCCTTTCGGGAGGTATTTCTTACACGATACCGAGCTGTTTCAACTTGCGGGAGAGGTTGCCGCGATCCATGTTCAACTCCCGGGCCATGGCGGCGATATTTCCCTCATGTTTCTGATACATCCGCGCCAGAAAGCCGGTTTCAAATTGCCGCACGGCGGCGGCCAAACCGGTCTCGCCCGCGGCAGAGGATATATCGGGTTCCGCTTCGCGATTATGATAGATTCGTTCGATATCGGCGACGCCGATTTCCCCCGGGGGGCATTCAAAGACGGCGCGGGCGGCGACATTTTTCAACTGCCGGATATTTCCCGGCCAGTCATACGAAGCCAATCGTCCGGCGGCTTCGGCCGAAAGCGTGTAGCGCCCGGCCGCATCCAGGCCGTCCCAAAAATAGTCCAGAAGCAGAGGGATATCCTCCACCCGGCGCCGTAGCGGGGAAACATCGATGGTGAGGACATTCAGCCGATAGAAAAGGTCCTCGCGGAATTTCCCCTGCGAGACCATCGCGGGCAGATCGCGGTTGGTGGCGGCTAACAGGCGGCAGGCGGCCAGCATGGTGGTGTCGGAGCCGACCTTTTCATACTGGCCCGATTCCAGAACCCGCAGCAGTTTTCACTGCATGGCCAACGGCAAATCACCGATTTCATCCAGAAACAGGGTCCCCCCCTTGGCTTTCTCGAAACGTCCGATGCGATCCTGATGCGCCCCCGTGAAAGCCCCCTTAACGTGTCCAAAGAGTTCCGCCTCGAACAACGTCTCCGGTATCGCCGGGCAGTTGACGGTCACCAGCGGCTCGGCTTTGCGTCGGGAAAGATAATGAATCTGATGAGCCACCAGTTCCTTGCCGGCGCCGTTTTCCCCGGTGATCAGCACGGTTGCATCCACCATGGCCGCTTTGGCGATCAACTGCCGCATTCGTTCCGTCGCCGGCGACATGCCGACGATCCGGTACTGATCGAGAAGACGCCCGGCCAGCTTATGTTCGGTCTGGAGCGATTGGGATAATCGCAGGGCCTGGGCGATGGTCAATAAAACCCGCTCCGGCAATAATGGCTTTTCGATATAGTCATAACCGCCCAGCTTGATTGCCGCCACGGCGGTGGGGATGTCCCCCCGCCCGGAGATGATAATGACCGGGATATCGGCGAGCCGCTCCCGATTGTCATCGAGGAAGGTCAGGCCGTCCTTGCCGGGCATTTGAATATCCAGCAGGATTAGTTCCACCGGCTGCGAGGAGAGGAATTCTTCTGCCTTAAAGGCCGATTCCACGGCTTTTACCCGATATCCTTCATCCTCCAACAGGCCGGACAGCGAGGATCGGATATGCGGCTCATCGTCGACAATGAGAATCATGAAGCAACTCCCTGCGGCGGCCCATCGACCGGAATCTCGAATGAGGCCTCGGTGAACGCGCCGGCGATCTCCAGCTTCAATATACCGCCGTGATCAATGATAATTTTTTCGGAGATGGCCAACCCCAGACCCATCCCTCCGGGACGGGTCGTGACATACGGCATCTTGGCCCGAAGCAGATCGGTCGGGGCCATGCCGCTATCCCGATTCTCATCGGCCACAGCGAAACGGACGATATTTTCCTTGCGGGAGGTTCGTATCACGATCCGTCCTCCGGGAAGCGCGAACTCCAGGGCGTTCTTGATAAGATTGACCATGACCTCCCGGAGACGGTCCGGGTCGCCCTGAATCTCGATAGCTTCCTCCCCGGTCTCGTTGTCGAAATGAAACGCCTCCAGTTGCGGCGCGTGCAATTCGATCACCTCCCGCACCAGTCGGTCAAAGCGGAAACGGGTGAATTTCGGTTCCGGCAGACGGGCCAGCGAGGAGTAATCATCCGCCAGTCGCTGCAGATGAGACACCTCAGCGTCGAGGGCCTCGATGGAATCGGCATACCGCTGGTAGTCCTCCCGTTCCTGCAGTTTCTTGCGGATCCGGTACACGGACAACGCCAGCGGCGTCAGGGGATTTTTCAATTCATGAGCCAGCCGTCGTGCGAATTCCTGCCAGGCGGCCACCCGTTCGGCGGCAACCAGCCGGTTGCGATTTTCTTCGAGGTCACGCACCATCGTCTGAAACCTCTCAGTCAGACGGCTGATTTCATCGGTGCCGGCGGGAGTCAGGGCGTTCGGATGTTCTCCTTTAGCGACCGTGGCGGTCAGAGCGGTCAGTTGTTCCAGCGGATTAGTGACCGAAGCGGACAGTCGTCGGGACAAAAGCCAGGCCAACACGATCACGATCACCAACACCGCGGCGCCGGTGGCGGCCGAAAACAACGTGAACGCCGGGCGAAGGTTACTGTAGAAGCGCCCCTGGCTGAGGCTGACCGTGGCCGTCTCGAAACCATCCAGATACTGGTGGTCCAGCACGAATCCGCCGGCGATTTTCCGGCCGTTGCTATCGACCCATGCTCCGAGGAAAAGATTCTTGCCGACCGCACGGCGGATGGTGGATGAGGCAAACGGTTCGGGGCCGAGGACGGAATCTATCGGGACGGCGTTATCGGGAGGCATCTTGACCGCGGTCGCTTGGGTGGAATCGACCAGCACCAACCAGTCCAGACCTTTCGCAGTGGATTGAAGACGGCCGGGGTCCGCTTGCTCCAACGCTGTCCGGGCGGCGTCCTGAAGGCGAGCCTCCGCCAATCGTAACGCGTTGATCGTGCGGTCGGGAGAAAACGAGGCGATATATCTGTCGGCCGGGGCGACGATATGGCTTTGCAGATAAAGGGAAACGGCGGCGATGACCAGCGACGGCACCAGAGCGAAAACCAACAGGTGGCGGAATATCTTCGTTCGCAGCAGCATGCCGTTACCGTGTTATGAATCGTTTCCGGTACAGCGCCAGAGCGTCCCGATGAGCCTGAAAGGCAATATTGGCGGGAAGATGATCGAAATCGAACCAGCGCACCTCGGCGGCGTCATCCCCCGGTTTGATCGCGCCGCCGATAACATCGGCGATATACAGGATCAGCACGGCGTGTGTCCGGGGATCATCCATGCCGAAGAAAATATCGAACATGGTGCGGATCGAGATATCCAGGCCGGTTTCCTCTTTCAGTTCCCGGATGGCCGTCTGCTGGGGATGTTCTGTCCATTCGATAAAACCCGCCGGAATGCACCAGTCGTTTTTCCGGGGCTCGACGGATCGTTGCACCAGAAGGATGGCTCCGTCCTTGACGATCACCGCCCCGGCGGCCGGCGCCGGATTCCGATAATAGATAAAACCGCACGACGGGCACTGCGGCCGCTCCATATCGCCCGCCATCATGATGCTCAGTTCGGCCCGGCAGCGCGGGCAGTACCGGTATCCCCCATAGGGATCATCCCGCGTGACATCGGGGCCGCTGATCAAGTAATGCAGATCCTCGTCGTTCATCGCCTTCTTTCTATCCGTTCATTTTAAGTACGATCACGGTGGTATCGTCTTCGGTCGTGTCCGCATTGACGAAGTCGGTCACCTGGCCGATGATGCCGTCGCGAATCTCGTCGGGCGACCGGTGGCGGTTGTTGACGATGTAATCGATGATCCGCTCTTCGCCGAACTCCTCGTCCAACGCATTGTGCGCTTCGGATAGCCCGTCGGTATAGAAAAACAACAGATCCTTCGGCCCCAGGACCACCGAGGATGATTGATAGAAGTTCCCCTCGAAGGCGCCGATCACCGTCCCGCCGGTTTCGAGAAACTCGCAGCGGCCATCGGCCCGAACCAGCACGGGATAGTTGTGCCCGGCGTTGGAGAAGACGAATTCCCTGGTGAGCGGATGGAAGGAGCCGTAAAAGACGGTGGCGAATTTCCCGGAGGTCGATGACAGCCCGGCCACCAGATTGTTGACGTTGATCATGGTCTGCGCGACATCCCGACGGTTGATCATCTCGGAGCGCAACACGGCCTGAATCTGGGCCGCCAGCAGGGCAGCCGGCATCCCCTTGCCGGAAACATCGGCGACGACCAGCCCGAACTCGCCATCGCCCCCCGCCGGAACGAAATCATAGAAATCCCCTCCGACCGTTCGCGACGGCTGGCTGTGGGCGGCGATGGAAAACCCTGGGCCGGACGGCGGCATCTTGGGAAGCAGGTCCATCTGGATCCGGCGGGCGAGGCTCATCTCCTCCTCGAGGCGCTGCT
>JAQVRW010000299.1 GCA_028700875.1 Candidatus Zixiibacteriota bacterium
ACATCGACGACGACCCGACCCTGGGAACCGCGGTTCATCAATATCTCGTGCGCGCCGTCGACGCAAGTGACAACATGTCGGATACGGCCGGCATTTCGCCGGTGACGATGAAGGCCGCCCAGCTTGAAGCCGGACGCATCCTGGCCGTCAACCGTTCGAACAAGGCGTCTACCTCTATGGTCGATGAGATGAAGACCGGCGAGTTTTTGCACGATGCCCTCCACGACCTGAACTTCGATTACTATTCCGACACCGCCTATTCCTCCACCAGCAGCATCGACCTTTTCGATATGATCGACTACGGTGTATTGGTTTTCGGCGGCGAATCGGCCCGATCCGACAATTTCGGCACGCCGTCCCAATTGGGGGGTATTCTGGACCACATCAGCTATTACCTGTCCGTAGGAGGCAAGGTTATCGTCTTCGGCCGCTGGGGAGACATTTACACCACCGGGAACGCCGTGGACACGGTCTATTTTGCGCCGGGCGCGAATGATTTCGTCTATGACGAGTATTTCAACATCGCCTATCGCGTGCTCCCCCTGACCCATTTGTATACCGACAACAGCCTGTTGTATCTCGCCTCCGATTTCGTCGGCGCGCACAGCCGGGCAACCGGTTATCCCGACCTGGTCTGGGATTTGGCCGCTACGATGGAACATACGGGCGCGACCTATGCCGGCGTATCGGGGATCCCCTGCCCCAGTTTGCCGATTCTGGCCGGAGGAACGATTGATACTCTGTACACCTATGATTCCTCCACCGACTCGGTGTTCACCGAAGGGCAGGTCATCGGCTGGCGTTCGTTGGGGGGATCGTATGAGTATGTCTTCTTCGAATTCCCCCTGACCTTCATGAATCACGATGCCGCCGTGGCGGCTTTGCGGAAGGCGGTATCGGACCTGGGCATCCCGACCGCGGTGGACGACCAGGCCGGTCAATCGCCGCTTCCCAATGCGTTCGCTTTGATGCAAAACTATCCCAACCCGTTCAACCCGACTACGACGATCGAATTTCAAAACCCGCAAACGCGCCCGATCAAGGCGACGATCGAAGTTTACAATATCCTCGGCCAACAGGTGCGGCGAGTGTTCGATGGTCTCGCCCAACCGGGACTGACCAGAGTGGTATGGGACGGCCGGGATGAGCACGGGGCCGAATCGGCTTCCGGCGTGTACTTTTATCGTTTGAAAACCGATCAGGTCACGCTGGCCAGGAAGATGATTCTGCTTAAGTAAGCCGGCGTCAGGACAGCATCGCAAAACGGCCCGTCTCGGCGGGCCGTTTTCCTTTCATCCCGAACTTCCGGAATTCTGTCCTCACACAAGAGGTTATTAACCCAGTTGAAATTAAATCCTTGCGTTTCTACAATTATGTCCGCTTTATATTATCGTTGCCTGGGCATGCACTTATCGAGGAGTGGGATATTATGATACGTCGTACCTCAAATCATTCATGTTTCGGTCTATCCCTATGGATCGTGATGATGGTGGCCACGTTCTCACTCGCGTATGCGAGCACGGGGCCATCGGGGTCCACATCAGCGTTATCTGAGAAAGAGAAGAAGAGCGGCTTTTATTCCCCGAAGCCATTCACCGGTAAGGAATTGACGTCGGTGGCCGAGCGTCTTCGACGACCGAGTATTTCCGGCATTAAATCAGCGGCTTCCACGGCCGGCCATTCATCCCTAAACCGTGTTGTCAATAGCGGGTCTATAGGAAAAATATATCGCGATAGCACATTATTCACAGCCCGCGAATGGAATATACGATGGCACGAACGATATGGCACGCCGATCTCAATCTCCAACCTGAACATAGGGAAACAATCGCTCTCTTTATCGGCTGGCGCGTCGGATGCGCAAGCGGCGGTGTCATTTGTACAGCGTTACAAAACCCTGTTTCGTCTCGCCAACCCGGTGGAAGAGTTGTCTCAAATCAGTGAGAATTCCGACAAACTGGGCAAGAGGCACATCCGTCTCCAACAGGTTTACAAGGGTATTCCCGTATGGGGACATGAAATAATCGTGCACAAAGAACCAGGGGGCGATGTCTACGGCGTAAGCGCGCGCTATTGTCCTACTCCAAGCGACGTTGATCTCACATCCGATAGGATATCCGCCGATGAGGCTGTTTCCGTGGCGATGAATGATCTGTCCGGAACAACCGCGATACGCACTTTTGACGGCTCCATGGCAAGACTTTTGCATTACTCCCTCCCTGAAAGCGAACTCTGCATCTGGGTGGATGAGAACACACAGAAACCGCACTTGGCCTGGTTTGTGAAATTCCGGCCCAACATCATTGACGATTGGTATTATTTCATTGACGCTTGCTCCGGGGCGGTACTTCACAAGTACAACAACACAAATTCCGATGGTCCAGCAACCACCTCAGCCACCGATCTCAATGGCATATCACAGACGATAAATACATATCTGGTCGGTTCATTGTATTATTTGATCGATGCCTCGCGCCCGATTTGGCAAGTCGTTCAGCCCGATATTGTCAACGACCCACGCGGGGCGCTCTGGACCACTACGTTTGGTAATACAGATAATGGGCCATGGAGCCATGTGATGTCAGCCAATAATACATGGAACGACCCGGTAGCTGTTTCTGCCCATTATAACGTCGGGCAAACGTTTCAATACTACTATTCCACGTTTGGCCGCAACGCCATCGACGACTCCGGAACCACCATCTATTCAGTTATTCACGTGACCAAAAGTGGAGTATCGATGGATAACGCCTATTGGAATTACAGCGGTTTCATGGCTTATGGCGACGGCGAAGTCAAGTTTAAACCCTTGGCAGGCGCTTTGGACGTGGCCGCCCACGAAATGACTCATGGGGTGATACAACACACAGTGAATTTGGAATACCAAAACCAATCGGGTGCCCTCAATGAATCCTTTGCCGACGTTTTCGGCTGCATGGTTGACCGCGCCGACTGGTTTATCGGAGAAGATATCGTAAGACTGTCAGCCTTTCCTTCTGGGGCAATGCGTAATCTGGCTGATCCCCACAACGGCGGCACCAATCTGGATGGCTATTGGCAACCAGCCCATATGTCGGAATATCGATCGGACACAGCCGACAATGGTGGCGTTCATATCAATAGTGGAATACCAAACAGAGCCGCGTACCTTATCGGGGCGAATATTGGAAAGGATAAACTGGAGCAAATCTATTACCGCATTCTCGACGCACGATACATTCCGAGAGAAGGGCAATTTATAGATATGCGGCTGGCGGCCATTCAATCGGCGACTGACCTGTACGGCAGTTCATCGACGGAGGTCGCGACCGTAACGGCGGCATTTGATGCCGTCGGCATTCTTGACGGCGCCGGAACACAGCAACCGCCCGACGTCCCTGCGCCGGAGGGGGAGCAATGGGTAGCCGTCGTCAATGCTGAATCGACAGACCATAGCCTTTACAAGGTTAAACCCGACAGTTCCGGCGTCTTCTTTCAATTGACCGCCACGCAGGTTAATACATTAACCGGTTGTCCGATCACCGTCACTTCCGACGGGGAGTACGTTTTGTTCGTCGATAGCGGCAATTTCATTCGGGGCATAGGAACGGACGGGGCAGAGGAACAGGTCATCAGTACCGGCGGCGAATGGCGATCTATCGCCTTATCGCCCGACAACCGCAGGCTCGCCGCCACCTCCATCTACGAGGATTCTTCCATATACATATTCGATTTGGAGTTTCCCGATTCCAGCAAGTCCATCCATTTGTACTGCCCCGGCAGCGAACAGGGGGCTTCCTCCAATATCACTCGCTACGCTGACGCTCTCGACTGGAATCTGACCGGTGAGTATCTCATTTATGACGCCTTAAGCAGCGTCAACCAGACCGGCGGCGGGACCATCGACAGTTGGAGCATATTCCTTCTCGACGTTGCCGCCGGCTCCATCTATTCGCTATTCCCGCCGCTGCCGCCCGGAATACAGATGGGAAATCCATCGTTTGCCTCTACCAATGACATATACGTCGTCTGCGACCTGATCAACACGAACGCGAATACCTGCTACATATATGCCGTGAACCTTTTTTCCGGTGTCGACGGATTGATAGAAAATAATGGTACGAGTTTGGGTTATCCGGAGTACTCCACTGACGACGGTCGTATAGTGTTTCAGCGTGAAGAAGTTGGTGGATCGACGTTAAGACAAATTAATATGGACGCGAACAGGATTATACCCGCGGGAATGTCCTCCCCTTGGCTTCTCAATGCTGCTTTGCCTACTTGGTATGTCGTACCGTCACCGATTGATGTCGACGATCCGAACCACCATGGTGGACTGCCAGATTGCTTTAGCATGTCTCAAAACTATCCCAACCCGTTCAACCCGACTACGACGATCGAATTTCAAAACCCGCAAACGCGCCCGATCAAGGCGACGATCGAAGTTTACAATATCCTCGGCCAACAGGTGCGGCGAGTGTTCGATG
>JAQVRW010000300.1 GCA_028700875.1 Candidatus Zixiibacteriota bacterium
GGCGGACAAGTTGCAGGAGTATGCTTTCGAGCTGCTGCACAAGGTTTGCCCCGAGGATTATGAAGCAATGCGGGGAGCCGACCAGACCACCCAGGCGGTACTGGAAGAGCAGCGGAAACGGGTCGGTCAGTTGAAGGCGAAGCTGGCTTCCCGGCGCGACCCTGAGGCTCGACACCTGATGGAAGTGGCCGATTACTTGGTCAACAAGTCGGTGTGGGGTATCGGCGGCGACGGTTGGGCATATGACATCGGGTATGGCGGCCTGGATCATGTGCTGGCCTCCGGCAAGAACGTCAACCTGTTGGTGCTGGACACCGAAGTATATTCCAACACCGGTGGGCAGATGTCCAAGTCGACCCCGCGCGGGGCGACGGCGCTGTTCGCCGCGGCTGGCAAGTCGCTGGCGAAGAAGGATCTGGCCATGCTGGCCATGTCCTACGGCAACATCTATGTCGCCCGCGTCGCCATCGGCGCCAGCCAGAACCAGGCGGTCAAGGCGTTCATGGAAGCCGAAGCCTATCCGGGCCCATCGATCATCGTGGCCTACTGCCACTGCATCGCTCACGGCATCGATATGGCTCATGGATTCCAGGAACAGGAAAAGGCCGTCAAGTGCGGTCACTGGCCGCTGATGCGTTTCAATCCGAAACTGATTGAAGAGGGAAAGAATCCGTTTTCGATGGATTCCAAACCGCCCTCAATCTCCTATGCCGATTACGCCATGGGTGAAAACCGCTGGAGAAGCCTTAAGGCGACCGATCCGGAACGGGCCGAAGAATTGGGCCGTCTGGCTCAGAAAGACGCCTCTCTGCGGTTCCTCGTCTATGAACAATTGGCCAAACTCAGTTTCGATCTGGGGAACGACAGCAAGAAGTAACCGTACGATCTCAGCAGAGATCATCTGCGGTTGATGATAAAAGGCCGCCGGAATTCTCCGGCGGCCTTTCTCTTTGTTACCCCTCGGAATCGGCAGAATATCCACGTACGGCCGTCTCCCCCGATTCCTTTCTTGGCCATAGCCTTGCCCCGCCCCAAACAATTTAAAAGCCTCCCTTAAGGTTAATCCGCGACGTTCCGATAACTACCATAAACACGTTTGTTTCCTGGAGGAATTATGCGCTGCAAATGCCTTTTCCCTGTTGTGTTGGGATTGTCGTTGCTTTTGGCCGTCCCCGCGTTCTCGCAAACCGAGGATGAAGTCATCGCGAGATTCTTGCAAAAGGCCGAAAAGAATACTGTCGAGAAACAACAGAAGAAAGTCGGCTTCGTGGTGTTCAACGGCTCTTATGGCCGGCTGAAAAACATGAACGACTATAACCAGTTCGCCGAGGGCATGTCGCCGTTCGTCACCGGTCTTAACGGCAGTTATGACCATATCGACGGTATTTTCCGGTCGAAGGAATTCTTCGGCGGAATGGGCTACATGGTCACGCCGAAATTCTCGTTGACCGGCGGTTTCAGCTACTGGTTAAAAATGGGCAATACCCCGGTAGGCGATTACGACCTGTCTTTGGCCTTTCCCACGGATACCGCGGCCCATAACGAATTCGAACTGGAGTCGGAAGTCCAGGTGTATGGGATTTCGGTTGATGCCGGCTATTATCTGATCAACCCGCCGGATAATAATGCGGTTTTAAAAGCCATCGCCGTAAAGCTGTCCCTGGGGACCGGATATTACTTCGCCAATTGGTCGTTGTGGCAGGGATATCTGGGGTACAATCTCAGCACCCAGGATTATGAGGAAATCGGCGGCAAATTGACCGGAAAAGCCCCCGGTATCATGGCCGGCATATCCTTTGAGGTTCCTCTCAAAGTGGCCGGTTTGGTCATGGAAGGGATGGCGCGGTATCAATACCTGAACTTTGGCAAGATGAAATGGTATAATGATGAAAGCGAAGAAACCGTCGTCGTCCATCAGGGGTCTCAGGAAAGAGTCAAATTGGATCTGTCCGGACCGCGGGCGCAATTCGGGTTAAAGCGATATTTCAGCTGGTAACTCTTGCGCGCCCGGCAATTGGGGCGTAGATTGGGCGACAACGCGTCACCAGGTACGAAAGGATGGACTAACACGTATATGCGAACTATGAGACTTGTGACTGCATGTGTCGCCCTGGCGGCATTATTTCTCCTGGCCGGCACCGACCTCGCCGTCGCCCAAACCTCTTTCAGCGCCCGGCCGAGCGGGAAAATCGCCTTCATCAGCGAAGGCGCTATTGAGGTCATGAATGCCGACGGCAGCAGCCGCATGAAGGTCTGCGGCGTCGATAACGCCAAAGGCCGTCTATCCTTCTCTCCCGACAACAAAAAGATCACCTTCAGCCGTGAAGGGAAAGACGTCAGTTCCCTGCCCTCGGGTGAAGGAGGCGGCCACCTGTTGCATGACGTCTTCATCACCTATCTGGATTCGGCCAGGACCAATGTCAACTGGTGGCACCGTATCACCAATACACTGGGGGCATATCAACCGGAATGGTCGCCCGACGGCTCCATGATCTATTGCCAAAACGACGCCAACGCCGGGAATGTCGACTTTATAATTCCCTCTCATCAACTCGCGGCCATCGAGCCTGAGGGCGGGAATATGGAATATCTGCGCAAGGATTGGCAGCGGCTCAATATGATCATGCTGATGCCTTCCGTATCGCCCGACGGCACGAAGGTGGCCTACGCCATTGCCTACAGCCCCGATCCCAATCGCTATACCGTCGAAAACCGCGGGATCAAGGTAGTCGCCATGGCCGACATCATGAAATCGGAAACCGAGATGAGGCAACCGACGCCGGGATTGAATGACGGTGTGGCCCCGGCCTGGTCCCCGGACGGGAAATGGCTGGCCTATGTGACCGCCAGCAAGACCAATGCGGCCCTGATCGTTATCAAGGCCGATATGACCGAAAAGCGGACGGTATTCGCCTCCACCCCCACCCAGTCTGTCTCCTTAGCCGCACCGGGCTGGTCGCCCGATTCCAAATGGTTGACCTTTGCCACGTACGGTGATGCCGGCAGCGTCATCAACATTATCGATATCAATGGGCAGAACCTGACCGCCGTAACCGGGGCCGGGAAGTTCAGCAACCCCGCCTGGTCACGATAGATTTTCTCCAGGAAATGAAAAAGGCCCCGCCATCGGCGGGGCCTTTTATTTATTGGCTTTCAATTAGTTATCAGACTTTCTTCCAGTTCATGATTAGGTCCAGAAGCAGCCTGACGCCGATGCCGGTCTGGCCTTTGGGGATGTACGGCCGGCCGGAAGGCTCCAAATCGCAATAGGCGATATCGATATGCGCCCACGGCCAGTCCTTGATGAATTTCTTCAGGAACATTGCGGCCGTGATCGTCCCGGCCGGTCTTCCGCCCGAGTTTTTAACATCGGCGATAGGCGACTTGATCAGCTCGCCAAATTCCGGCCAGAGAGGCATCTCCCACAGCTTTTCCCCAGTCGCCTTGGCCGACGCCCGCAGATGGTCGTTTAACGCCTTGTTGGTCCCGAGGAATGGCGCCCCGGCAAACCCGAGGACAAACAGCGCCGCTCCGGTCAAGGTGGCGATATCGATCACCGCCTGCGGTTTAAATTTGTCGGCATAATCGAGCGCATCCGCCAGAATCAAACGCCCCTCGGCATCGGTGCTGATGATCTCGATGGTCTGTCCCGACCGGGAAGTGATGATATCGCCGGGACGGGAGGCTTTCCCCGAAGGCATGTTTTCGGCCAGAGGAATCAGGGCGATCAGATTGACCTTGGCTTTCAGTTTCGCGGCCGCCGCCATCACCGCAATCACCACCGCCGCTCCGGTCATGTCCCCTTTCATCTCCCCCATATCCTGTGACGGCTTGATGGAGATGCCGCCGGAATCGAAGGTGATTCCCTTCCCCACCAGCACGACCGGTTTTGCGTTCGCCTTGCCTTTGTATTGAGCGACGACGAAACGGGGCGTCCTGTCGGAGCCCTGGCCCACCGCCAACAAGGCTCCCATCTTTTCTTTGGCGATTTCCGCCGGTCCCAGGACGGTGCATGTGAAATGGCTCTCGGCCGCCAGCCTTTTGGCTTCTTTGACGAACGTCTCGGGGTAGAGATCGTTACCCGGCATCCCGGCCAGGTCGCGACATTGATTCACCGCCCAACCGATGATCTCGCCGCGATGCACCGCGGATTTGGCCTGCTCCAACCGACCGCGATTGGCGACGACCAGAGCCAGTGAGGCGATCCCTCCCTTGGCGGCATCGGCTTCGGTCTTGTACTTGAGATAACGATAACTTCCCAGAGTGAATCCTTCGGTCAGCGCCTGCATCACCTGGCCGGTGGCCGGGCCGTCGTAGTACAGCGCCACGGATTTCAGCCTCTGTCCCCGGGTAGACTTGGCCGTCCTTCCCGCCGCCTGGCGAAAGGCGTCGACATCGTCCTCCTCTTTGTCTCCCACGCCGACGAGCATCACCCGGCCCGCGGCGGTTTCGGGATGCC
>JAQVRW010000301.1 GCA_028700875.1 Candidatus Zixiibacteriota bacterium
GTAATCGCCCCGCGCCGTCGCGCGTAATGCGGTCGATAAAGCCGGTCATCTTGTAGTTCCCGTCCGGGTCCAGGGCGAAGGACACGTTGCGTTCCAGCCCCAGGGTCGTCTCCTGGTCAAACGGATAATGCCTGGCGTGGTAATTCTTCAGAGCCTTGAGACCCATCCGGAAATAATCATCGGCGGAAAGGTTCTCGCGCACGATCTTGATATCGGCCGGGAGATTTTCGGTCCATGTTCGCTCGAAGAGGTTCAGTAGGTCCGCTTCGCTCAGCGGTCGGCCGTATGAGGCCAGTTTATAGCACTCCTCCATGACCTCATGGACCATCTTCCCAATGAAAGCCTCCACTCCCTCGGTGATCTCGATAGGCGGCTTTTCGATATACTGGAATTTGTATTTGCGGGGACAGTTTTCGAAACAACCGATTCGCGAATAGGAATAAACGGGCATGCTCCCTCCTTTCCTTCCCACAGGGTCTGATGATACGGCCTCTTGATATGACTGAATATCACCGGCCGTGGTTCATAAGGCAACAATATTCCAAGTGGATGCGACCAGCAATAGTGTCTGCAGGCAACGGAGTCTTTCCACAAGCTTGCAGGGAAAATGCACCGTCGAAACGACGGTTTACGCGGTCACGAAACTGCGGTAGTAGACGTCGTCGTCCACGAGCCTGATAATCGCCTCGGCCAGAGCCGAATAACTGTCGCGGGGGATGACCACCGGACGAACCGATGACCCGGAATCCACGGCGAAACCGAAACCATTGGCTATGACAGGAAACCCGGCCGCCCTGGCGCGCGCGACGAACAATTCGTTGATTCCCCCCGACGATAGAAACACGGCGATATCGCTTTCGCCAAACAGCGACGCCAGATCATCTTCACCTGCGACAACCCTGCGGCTGATGGCGCCGTCGGCAGCATCATCAGGCGATATCCCGCCTTCCGTCACGGCGGCAAGGATAAACTCGGTCCGCGGATATTTCTGTTTGACCAAGCCGAAAGCCCGCTTGGCCAAAGCCATCATCCGCCCATTCTCGCCATCGCTGACGATGATCACGTGCGGCACGGCCCGGTCCTTTCGCGCCCGCCGGTAATATCCCCGGTTTTGCCCGAATGACCGCAACGCCGACGCAACGAAATCGTCGGTGCAAACCCCGGATCCGCCGCCCGCCGAATCACCCGAAGTCGCACAAAGCGACTGTAAAAGCCGGCGACGGCGAACGGCGGTTTCATCATGAAAACTGAAATCATGCAGGATCGGCGGAACTCCTTTCAGACGGCAGATGACCGCCGCCGCATAGACGGTCGGCCAGTCCAGCTTCGGCGACAGAAAAAACAGGTCGACCCGATTGCACCCCTCGAGCAACCGCCACACCTTCCAGAGGAGCATCATGGTTTTCAGCCGCGCCCCGCGCACGCCACCCGAGGCCGGAGAAAACGGCAGGTAACAGCAATGGTCCTCCGACTCTGATCCGGCCTTGATCAGGATATCCCGGAACCGAAGCTGGTTTGGAAACAGCACCAACCTTCGGCCCGCCACGGCTTTCGCACCGGAGACGGTAGACCCGTCTTGATGTCCGGCCGGGGCCTTCCCGAATACCCGAGAAAGTATATGGCTGTATCCGCTCATCATAAGTATGATACACTATACCAGGTTAAAAGATGCCTTAATCGACAAATTGAAACAGGGCAATTTCCGGCCGAGCCATGAAACGGAACGGTATCAGGGTCGTCCCTATCCCCCGATTGGAGTACACCGGGATGCCGTTGATATGATACAACCCAGCCGTGTACATCCGCGTGGCGTAACAACAGTCGTTCCATCGGGAAATGGGACCATAGAAAGGAAGGATAATCTGCCCGCCGTGAAGATGCCCGGCCAGGACCAGGTCTACCCCGGAAGGATCGAATGTTTCGGCCACGGCCGGGGCATGCCCCAAAACGATCCGACCGGCCACGGCCGGAACCGCCGAGGCGGCCTTGAAATAGTCGTCATGGTGCAGGAAATTGTCCTCCAGCCCGACCAGGTAAAGTGAATCGCCGGGGTATTTCATCAGCACCGCCTGGTTGCGAAGAAACGTGATCCCGCTTTCCCGCATCAGCGCCGCCAGCGTGTCCATACAGCAATAATCGTTGTTTCCGGGAGTGGCGATAACCGGCGCGATTTTGGCTAAACGCACCAGGAACTCTTTCAATTGCGTAAAGTCGGTGTACGGCTCCAAATAATCCCCGGTCATGAAGATAAGATCGGGGCGAATATCTTCAAGCTTCGACAGCGTCAACCGTTCCCGCCAGCCGAGATCGACCAGATGCAAATCGGTGATTTGAGCCACCACCCGGTTTCCGAAAAAGGCGTGAAGCGGCCGCGAGGGCAACGACGTCACCGTCACCTCGGGAATGATCGTCTCCACGCCGTATCCCAGAAGCAGCAAAACGATAAACAGGACCAATAGGCAGATGGAACTGGTTCTAACCATCATGACGAACCAGCCTCACGTAATCAAGGTGCAATCTTTGGCCGCCGTTCGCGGGGATGTTGAAATGCAGCGACTTGTAATAAGGAATCTGGCCGAAAGCGCGCCGGATATCATCAAGCGGAATGCTGATCGTATTCGGCCCCGGTTTCAGCGGAAAACCCCGCGCGTACTTCTGCGATTTTACGTAAAATCGACGCGAGTCGAACTGGCTTCCCACCCGCAACCAGATCGTGCCCGGATCGGGGTCCGCGTCGAAAACATCGAATTCAAGCCGATCATACCCATGCCAATTGCGGGGGAAGACGGTCGTCGCCACCTCGATATTATCCTCGTCCTTCTTGTCGAACTGGAGAGAATGGCCACCGTGGGTGGCATGATCGGAGACGATATTCATGGCGAAATCCCCCCCTTGACGGTACATGTTCACCAGGTCGGGCGGGATTTCGAAATCGTTCAGGATCAGCGTATCCGGCTTGGGTTCAATAGCCGACAGATGCGTCATCCGCAGGGGGGGCGTCGAGCCGGAACCATGGGGCGCCTTGGCCGAACCCACGCGGAGCAGGAGAAACAGCACCAAGCCAAGATTGATGCCCAAAAGGATTAGCGCCGTGAGTCGTTTTTCCAGCATGATCTATCGCGAACGCGTCGTCTCCGGCCGGTTTACCAGAGACGCGAATAAGGTTTCGAATTTGGCCACGGATGCCTTGATGGCGAAACAGTGTTCGGCCGTCCGACGCCCCGCCTCCCCCATGGCTTGCCGCCGTTGGTCATCTTGGAGAAGTTCGGCCATTCGGCCTCCGAAAATTTCCGGATCGCGGCCGGGAACGATGATGCCGTCGACGCCGTCGGTGATGATGTCGCGGGGACCAAGACAATCGGTCGACACGACCGGCAGCCGCGAGGCCATCGCCTCCACCGTGGTCAATGAAAATCCTTCCGATATCGAAGACAAGGCGAACAGATCGGCCGCTCCATAAAGGACCTCCACGTCGGGAATGAACTCGGTGAACATCACCCGGTCCCTCAAACCGTACCGCGCCGCCCGGTCCCGCAAACCCGCCGCCTCTCGGAACATGTCGCTTCCGGCGATGACCAGGACCCGGTTGTTATCCTGCCGGGCGATGGAGGCAAAGGCGTCGATCAGAAAATCATATCCTTTGATGGGTCGGATGTTTCCGACCGACAGAATGATTTTGGCGTCGGGGGCCAGGCCGAACCGGCGACGCACCGCAACGCGATCCACCGGCCGGCCGAAACAGTCTATGTCGATACCGTTAGGAATGACGACGATGTTGCCGCGGCGCACCTTGGTGCGGGCCGAAAATTCCTCGGCCAGCGGCTGCGATACCGCCACGACCTTCGCCGAGAGGTTGCCGAACATCCCGTAATACAACCGCCCCAGGCGACCGGAAAATCCGGACAGGCCGTGTATCGTCATTACGTTGCGGGCAGGAGTCAGACGAGTGGCCGCAAAGCCATACGTGTTCATTCGCGACAGGTGGGTATGGACAATGTCGATTTGATGGCGGGTGATCAACTGCCGGATATACTTGATCAGATCGAGGTTATAGCTCCGGGCAAAGGTAAACGTGTCGACGGGGTACCCTTCGCGCTTCAGACGTTCATCCAGACCGCCGTGACCCACCACCAGCGCCCGAATGGTGAATCGGGAGGGATCTATGTAACGGACGATGTTGTACAGCACTGTCTCCGCCCCTCCCAGGGCGCCGGAAATACTGCCGGTATGGATTACCTCCAGAACGTTGATCGTCGCCAACTGCCTACTCCGATTTCCCCAAGAACCGCCGGTTACTTCCCATGACCGGTTGCCGCAGCGATGATCGTCGCCGGATGCGGCCGAAAGATCTTTCTCCCACAGAGCGACATATAATCCACGCGGCCGATCTCATGATAACCGGTCCGGGCCGCGGTCCGCAACATCGGCTGCTTGTCCGTACGAATATGCATGATACT
>JAQVRW010000302.1 GCA_028700875.1 Candidatus Zixiibacteriota bacterium
CTCGGCGTCGGTATTATCCGCGTCGGTGACATAATCATCGAGAGTGATCGTCGCAAACGGGCCGCCCTCGGCTATCGTCTGGTCGGGAATGTCCGACACCACCGGAGCCTGATTCCCGCCGTCGGTCACGGTAATAGTGACTATCTCCGTGTCGGCCAGAACGCCATCGGTAGCAATGAACGTCACATCGTACCCGCCGGCTTGAGTATAATCGGGATCGAAATTGAACGTCCCGGTCCCGTCGCCGTTGTTAACGAACGTCGCGTTGGCCGGAACATCCACCGCCGACAATGTCGGCGTCGTCCCGTCGACATCAGTCGCCGTGGCGTTGAAGTTCAGGTTAGCCCCTTCGGCCACAGCCTGGGGCCCTATCGCCGTCAGTACCGGAGCATCGTTCACCGCCGTGACCGTAAACGTCGCGGCATCCTCGGCAAACAAGCTGCCCGGATCGGTCGCCCGGAAGGTAATCGTCTCCGCGCCGTTCCAGTCAGCAGTCGGCGTCGTGATCGTCGCCACCCGGTCGACAATGCTGACGGTAAGGGATGTATTCCCGCTGTATGTCCAAGTCATCTCGGCAGCGGTATTATCCGCGTCGGTGACATAATCATCGAGAGTGATCGTCGTAAACGTACCGCCCTCGGCTATCGTCTGGTCGGGAATGTCCGACACCACCGGGGCATCGTTGGTGGCAGTAACCGTGAATGTCGCCGCATCTTCGGCAAACAGGCTACCCGGATCGGTCGCCCGGAACGTGATCGTCTCGGCCCCGTTCCAGTCGGCATCAGGCGTCGTGATCGTCGCCACCCGGTCCGTGATGCTGACGGTTAAAGAAGTGTTGCCGCTATAAGTCCAAGTCATCTCGGCAGCGGTATTATCCACGTCGGTGACATAATCATCAAGAGTGATCGTCGTAAACGTCTCGCCCTCGGCTATTGTTTGATCGGGGATATCCGACGCCACCGGAGCATCGTTGATATTGGTAACCGTGAACACGGCCGCGTTCTCCGCGAAGGCCAAGCCCGGATCGGTCGCCCGGAACGTGATCGTCTCCGCGCCATTCCAGTCAGCAGTCGGGGTCGCGATCGTCGCCACCCGACCGATGATACTCACCGTCAAGGCCGTGTTGCCGCTATACGTCCAAGTCATTTCAGCCGGAGTGTTGTCTGCGTCCGTGACATAATCATCGAGATTGATCGTCGCAAACGTCGCCCCTTCGGCAATCGTCTGGTCGGGAATGTCCGACACGACTGGGGCATCGTTGGTGGCGGTGACTGTAAAGGTCGCGGCGTCTTCAGCAAACAGGCTACCCGGATCGGTCGCCCGGAACGTGATCGTCTCCGCGCCGTTCCAATCGGCATCAGGCGTCGTGATCGTCGCCACCCGGTCCGTGATACTTACTGTCAACGAGGTATTGCCGCTATAACTCCAGGTCATCTCGGCAGCGGTATTATCCGCGTCCGTAACATAATCATCGAGAGTGATCGTCGTAAACGTCCCGCCCTCGGCTATCGTCTGGTCGGGAATGTCCGACACCACCGGAGCCTGATTCCCGCCGTCGGTCACGGTAATAGTGACTATCTCCGTATCCGCCAAAACGCCATCGGTAGCAATGAACGTCACATCGTACCCGCCGGCTTGAGTATAATCGGGATCGAAATTGAACGTCCCGGTTCCGTCGCCGTTGTTAACGAACGTCGCGTTGGTCGGAACATCCACCGCCGACAATGTCGGCGTCGTCCCGTCGACATCGCTGGCCGTGGCGTTGAAGTTCAGGTGAGCGCCTTCGGCCACGCTCTGCGCGCCGATCGTCGCCAGCACCGGAGCATCATTCACCGCAGTAACCGTGAATGTCGCCGCATCTTCGGCAAACAAACTGCCTGGATCGGTCGCCCGGAAGGTAATCGTCTCGGCCCCGTTCCAATCGGCCGACGGCGTCGTGATCGTCGCCACCCGGTCGGTGATACTTACTGTCAACGAGGTATTGCCGCTATAACTCCAGGTCATCTCGGCGTCGGTATTATCCACGTCCGTGACATAGTCATCGAGAGTGATTGTCGTGAATGTACCGCCCTCGGCGATCGTCTGGCCGGGAATGTCCGACACCACCGGAGTTTGGTTGGTATTGGTCACCGTGATGACGACGATTTCGGAATCGACATCCGTTGTCGTGACCGCGTCGGTGGCGTAGAACGTCACCGAATGGTCCCCCGCCTGTGTATAGTCGGGGCTGAACGAGAAACTCCCGGTGCCGTCGCCGTTATCCACAAAGCCGGCGTTGGTCGGCAACGTGGACGTCGTCAACGTGGGAATGGTCGCATCGGCATCGGTGGCCGTGACCGTGAGGTTGAGCGTGCCCCCCTCGGCCACCGTCTGGGCCCCGATGGGATCGAGGACCGGTGGGGCGGTTTGCGCCATGACCGGAACCGCCGACACGATGAAGATTAGTGCGACCGCCGCAAACTGAATATATTTTCCGATACTCATTGTCGTATCCCTCTCACCTGAGCTACTTCAAGAGGACCATCTTTTTGGTCAAATCGGCGCCGCCGGATTTCAGCCGGTAAAGATAGACGCCTGAAGCCATCCGGGAACCCTCCGTATCGGTGCCATCCCAGACAACCGAATACTGTCCCGGAGCCATCGAGCGATCAACCAGGGTCTTGACAAGCTGGCCCAGAACATTGAAGACCTCCAGCTTGACCTGACCCGGATTCTCTATATAAAAGTCGATCGTCGTCGTCGGATTGAACGGGTTCGGCCGGTTCTGAGCCAGTTCAAACATACTTGGCAACGGTCCCGGACCCGTGCTTCCCACCGGGACATTCCTGGCCGCGCCGTCGGAAATCACCGCCTTGGTAATCCGCACCACTCTCTCATCATCGGCCGAAATGGGCGCTTTCGATACAAACGGCAACCTAATGATATCGGAAAGTCCCTGGCCGATCAGACTTTTATCGTTCCAGGGAGCCCAGGAATACAGCACCACCTTCATCGTCCCGGAACCGTTATCGGTATAGCCAAGACTGAAATCGGCCATCCCGCCAATCTTTTGTGGCGGAAGCATTTCCACAGCGGCCGGATTGTAGGCGATGGTCAGTTCGACGCCCGCTGCTCCGGTCGGCATATCGGCCGATATCGCCATCTCGGATTGAATACCCAGATCGGGAATTTCGCCATGGGCCACCCGCAACGTGGCAAACTGGTCGTCTGGAACGGCCGGGGCGGGATTGCTCGGCAACGGCCAGCCGAAGATGGCGTACACGATGCCAACCAGGTCGACCACGTTGACCGTATCGTTGCGGACGATGTCGCCAGCGGCATGCTGGCGTCGACTCAGTTCGCCTTCGCCGATGATATACCAAACGACACTCACACCGTCGGCGACATCGACGAACTTATCAGAGTTGACATCCCCCCACTGGTCCACGCACAACTCGCCGGACCGAACTTCCAACTCGAAGGATGGAATTTCCGGACTGGGATCAATCGATTCCCGGGCATTGGAAAATTCCAGCGGATAACAACCGGCCTCAGCATAATCCCCGACCGTAAACGCCAGATTCATCATGGCCGAACTGCTGCCGTCGACCATCGGGTCGTTAGCCAAACCAAAGGCCACGACACGCAGGTTTCCGGGAACCATCCCGACGTTGTCATAGGCCACCCAATTGGGTATCCGGTCGGTCGGGATAATGGAATCGAGCGTAAAATTGTCGGCGTCGTAGGACAGGTCGAACTGGATACCATAGACTGTTTTCTTGGTGACGACATTGACCGGCACCAGGACGGCATCCAGGCCGGGCACGCCCCCTTCCGGTTTCTGACCCTCGGCCGAGGTCGTGAAGAGAACATCCACTTCCAGTTCTGCAATAGTCACCGTGACTATCTGCGCCGTTGAGTAGGCCCCCGAATCATCCTGGGCCTCGAACTTAAAGACAAAATTACCCTGCTGGGTCATATCAGGAGTGAACGAGAAGTAACCGCTCGCGACGCCGCCGGCGCCGGTCACGGTGCCATTAGTTCCGAAAGTCGCGTTGCTCGGAAGCGAACTGCCGCGGTTGGCGATTATCTTCAGGGTGCCACCTTCGGCGTCGGTGGCCGAAACGGCAAAGCCGACATTCTGCCCCTGGTTGATGTTAAAAGTATTTGGCGTGATCGTCGCCAAAACCGGAAGTTTATTTGCATCCTCTTCTATGGGAGGAGTCCCCGGCTCACCGACGATGAATATGCTGTTGTAAAGCGTCGGTTTGACGCTCACGTCGGACCTGACACCATTGATATACCACTCCTCCGAAAATTCCGACATCTGTTTCTCGGCGGTAATTTCCTCAAACACCCGGATGACGCTGGATGTACCTACGGTGGCGAGCGCGTCGACTTTAAACTTGAGATATGCCACCCTCATCGCGGAACCTTTGGGGATATACTCCGAGATCGAGTCCAGCGGCGGAAGCAGA
>JAQVRW010000303.1 GCA_028700875.1 Candidatus Zixiibacteriota bacterium
GCGGTTCCAATGGCAACCTGTTGAGCGACTCCACCAGCACCTATGACCTCTATATGACGTCGAATCTGAAAGTCAAGATATACCCCTTGTCCTGTCTGGAAGTGGTCCTGAACAACGACTATTCCTTCTACCGCGAATTCATCGGCCTTAACAACATGTCCGACGGAATCACGGTCACCTATCTGCCGCTTCCGGCAACGTCTCCTTTCTCGCTTTATCTCACCGGAAAGGGGAGCATGCTCGAATACGACAAGGCCTTCAGCGGTTTCGACAACAACATCGCCCAGGCAACCGTCGGCATCGCCTATAATTTCACCCCCCGCGTCGCCTTCCGCTCCGGCATCTCTCATCGAATAACCCATTATGTCAACGCCGAGACCAGCTACATTCGGTCCCGTGACATCTACGCCGGAGTCAACGCCTCATTGCCATTTTCAATCGGGTTCGACCTCGAAGGGGGGTTCTCCCGGACCAATTATCTGCACAAGGATATACTCCCGCTTTTTGCGGATTCGTTGCCGCCCGATCCGGAAAATCCCTTTAAATTCGAGTACGAGAACTGGTTGCTAAAATGGGTCGGCGATGCCGAAGACAATCTCTGGTTGACCTACCTGTCTCCGCGTTTGTCCCGTCCGCTAGGAGACAAAACCGGCCTGAGCCTGACGTTCACCCGGCGGGCGTTCATGAATTATGACGGCGCTCTGATCTATGGTTTTGCCACGCAGTATCTCTCCCCCTGGGCCTCGGTCTGGGAAGGACACGACGTGTCGTTCGGCGTCAAGACATATGTGGTCCCGCGCCTGATCATCACCTCCGGAATTGGCTACTGGGAAAAGATGTATCTGAAGACCATCGAGAAGGATCCCCTCACGGCCTTCTACGCCAGCTCCATAAACGCTCCCCGCCGGGAAGACTGGCAGACCCGGATCTACCTGGGGGTCCAATATCCGATGAAACTTGCCAGCGGGCTGTTCATCGAACCGGCCGTCAACGTGGAATACACCAACAACGTTTCCAACAAGGGCGTATACAACTATTCCAATTTTCTGGTGACTGCCGGCATCAAAGCCCGGCTCTGACCCGTTTTCGGATGATCGTCGATTTGATTCGGCCGCAGGAACCCTGCGGCCGAATTTTTATTTGTGGATGGTCTTGAGGAACTCCCGGACTTCGGGCACTCCCCCCTGGAAGATCAGGTACCCGTCGTACGGCTCCCGCTCGGTGATATCCCCGGCTATCGGAGTGAGCATCAGTTCCTTCACCTTGGCCACGTCCGACGTCTGCCCCAGCGCCCAGCCCAGTTTAATGTAGGCGACCTCGGGCAGCATGTTCTCGGTCGGGATGATCCCCAGGCTCATTAGATCCCGTCCGGTGTCGTACACGAACATATGCACGAACCCCCACAGGGTCTGAACGGTCATGTAGATGGCAACGCCCGCTTTGACCGCGCGATCGATGGCCGGGTAGAGCGGTTTGTTGACGTGTCCCAGACCGGTCCCGGCGATGATGATGCCCCGGTATTTGTTTTCCACCAGGGAATCGATAATGTCCGGGTGCATGTTGGGATAATAGTACACCATGGCCACCCGCTCCTCGAAATACGGGAGGATGGTCGCGGTGCGATCTTTGCGACGCCGGTTGTAGTTCTTCTTGATGGGCGTGATCTTATCGCGGCTGACCATGGCCAGGGGAATATCGCTGATCGTTCGAAACGTCGAGCGATACGAGGAGTGCATCTTGCGCACGCGGGTTCCCTGGTGCAGCAGGCCGTATTCATCGGAAGTCGGCCCGAACATGCAGACCATGACCTCGGCGATGTCCGATTCACCGGCGGCCTTGGCGGAGTGCATCAGGTTGAGAGCGGCATCGGACGACGGCCGGTCGGACGACCGCTGGGAGCCGACCAGGATGATCGGAACCGGCGGATTCTGCACCATATACGACAGCGCCGCCGCCGTATGGTGCATGGTGTCGGTACCGTGGCCGATAATGATGCCGTCGATCCCGTTTTCGATTTCTTTGCCGATCGCCTTGGCCAGCGTCATATATTGCTGCGGCCCCATGTTCTCGCTGAACACGGCGAACAGTTTCTCCGTGGACAGATTGCAAATGTCGGCCAGTTCGGGCACGGCGCCGTACAGCTCGCCCGGCGAAAAAGCCGGAATGACCGCGCCGGTGCGGTAATCCAGCCGCGAGGCGATCGTGCCGCCGGTGCCGAGCAATTTGACATTCGGCTTGTTCGGCGTGATCGGAAATTCTTTTTCCGGAATCTTGTAATGGGCCTCTTTATACCCGGTTTCCTTCATGTCGGTGATGGTTTCGACCGCGATGCCGACGTTGTAGCCGTTGGCCAGTTTCAGGACGATATGACGGTCGTCGTCGTTTTCGGACCGGGGCAGGATGATTCCCTTGAAATCGCCCCGCGTGGATTTGACCTGGGTTTCGCCCCAGACGCGCACGTTGTATCGTTTCAGCGCTTCCAGCGCGCGGCCTTTATATCCTTTGAACATCTCACTCATGACCCATCCCCTTTTCCACCTGCCGGCGCAATTCCGCCAGCGGCATATTACCGATGGCAATGGGGCGGAGACGTCCCATAATCCAGTCGCATTCGGCATCCAGCCGTTTCGAGGTTTTAATTTCCGAGTACTTCTGACGCAGGTTGGGCAGGTAGGCCAGGATATCCTCGGTCGTATATTTGCGGTATCCGCTGGCGGCCAAGACCGAGTCGAAAACCATGTGCGGATGAACGTACAGTTCCGGAAGCATGACCTTGGCGGTTTCCCCGTCGAGGCCGTGGCTATGAATAAACTTGAAAAGCCCGTAGATGGTGTAGTAGTTGAAATCGGCCGACGGCGACAGGCGAGTTTCGATATGCCTCAGATGATGACCGAAAAAGGTCCCTACGAACCTCGGCGGCAGGTCGAAATCGGCGATAATCTTCTCGATGATCCAGACGAGGTTGCGCTTGAGCAGGTAGCCGTAGGTATCCTCCGGGATCGTCCATTGATGGAGTTGTTCGATTCGATGTTGCACGGACAGCGGCAGATGTTCCCGCACCTTGTCGATCAATTCCTCTTCGATCGGAATTGGGGCGGAATCGGTATCGGGATACATCCGGTCCGGGCCGGGCAACACCCGCTCGAAGATGGTCGTGCCGTCGCTGAGGGCCTTGCGGGTTTCGTTCGGCACGCCGTCCCAGGCCAGCCGACACCGTTCCTCTATCGTTTCCGTCGCCGTTTTCACGTCCTCCTTGGCGGCCCAGAAGATGACCTGGGCGTCATGGGGACCGGCGGACAGAAGGCGGCGGATGTTATTCCAATCCTCTTCGCCAAGGATGCGCCCATCCCATTCCGGGGAAAACGCCTCGGAATGAGTCATGTTGGGCTGTTCCAGGCAGGCGATGACTTTCAGCCGACCGCTGAGTTCATCGGCGAAACACTTTCCCGGCTGGGTGAAAAAGGCCATGATCCCGGCAAACGCGGGCAAATTCACGGCCACTATTCGGAGCTTGTTATGCCGGGCGGATCGAAGCGTTTCATTGTCGGAGTGGATCAAATTCTGATCCAGATCGATAGACGTGGCCTTCCATTTGGTCGGATCGGGCACGCGGGCCATGAGCATTTTGCGGATTTCCAGAAGCGCCCGTTGGCGGAAGGCCTCATTATGGGTCAGTTCCGGCAGCCACTTGATATGGGATACGCCTTTGATCTCGACCCGTCTGCCGCCTTCGATGCTGACATTGGTATCCTGGCGGGCGGCCCCGATGCCGGTGCGGGCCTTGCCGGTACTGCGGACAAGATAACGCAGATATTGGCCGGCCTCGGCCACCTCATCCGGCGTCAGCATCTCCGGATGGGTCACGGATTCTATCAACGGTATTCCCAAACGATCGGTCGTGTAGGTCCGGATATGGCCGATATCGGAGACCTCGCGGCAGGAATCCTCTTCGATGCTGAGCTGGATCAACCGGACGGTCTTATGACTGAGGGGGATTTCGCCGTCGATCCCGATGATGGCTGTCCGTTGAAAACCGGTGGGAATCGAGCCGTCGAGATACTGCTTGCGGGTGATATGCAGCTCACCCACGATATTGGTTTTCAGAAGCAAGGCCACTTCCAGGGCGATTTCGAGGGCCTCCCGATTGATTCCAAACGGGGGCGTATCATCGATATCATAGGTACAAGCCGTGGCATCCTGGATACGGTAGATGATGTTTTTCCGTGTCCGGAACTCCATCAGAGCGGTGCCGTCGTATTCCCCCAACTCGCTCAGGGTCGGCCGCATATGGCGGATAAGTTCGGCGTCGAAGGCTCCCTTATGCTGATAGATACCGGCGGGACACCGGCAAAACAGCTTCTTGACCGTTTTCAACTGCTGATGGATTTCCAGGCCGCATTTGAACCCCATGGCGGAATAAACCTCGGGCCCGGCCTCCCGGCGGGGGATATAGCCGA
>JAQVRW010000304.1 GCA_028700875.1 Candidatus Zixiibacteriota bacterium
ACCCATTTCCTTCAGCAGCCAGTTTACCCGCTGAGCACAGAAACTTTTTACCTTGTCCCGGCCTTTATCCACCAACTTCACTTCACTTGAAGCCAGAATCTCAAAAGTTATCGCCCTGGGCCTGGGCCTTGATCAGACGGCCGAAATCCAGATTCAGTTTGGGTATCTCAAAATCGACCGGGTATTCCCGTTCGATAAAGAGAAAATGTCCCTTGGGGGCGCCTCCTTTATACAATTGCCCGATGGAATGAAGATAACGCGGCCCGAATCCGCGCAATGCGGCGATGCCCGTTTTTTCCTGGATCGCCCAGCGCAATCGGGCCAGAAGGGTTTCGATCTTCGAGGTCATCTCGGTATAACAAAGGATGGAAAAATAATCTCCGCTTTGGGCGCCCGAAAGAAACCGTTCCATAACTTCGGCGGCCGTGACCGCCAGCCGGGGGTTGAGGTCATTGATATCGGCGACCGAAACGATCTCGATATCATCCGAGACGCATAACGGGGGGGCAGAAATAACCCGCCGGTGATGGCGTCCATCCTGGATAATGGCGGTCGTGTTTTTCTTGCTCTCGGAGACGTTGGGTTCATCGAACGGATTGACCCCCATGACCACCGCCGCTATGGCCGTGGACATCTCCCACTTGAGCATCTCCGCACCCAGCGCGTGCGGGTCGGGAAGCGTGATCGCGACCCGGGGCGTCGGCGACTTCCCGTTCAGGGCCGCCGCCGGGAGCGGATGTTTTTCGCCGGTCATCGCCAACGAGACGAACATCCGGTCGGCGCCGGGCATCGACCAGGCGGCTGGACGTTCGCCATCGATAGGGATGATTCCCATATGATCTTTGCCGGTCGATTCCGCGACCAACTGCTCTATCCAGGGGACAAACGGCGCCATGCGAGGCGAGGCCAGACAACTCAGCTTATCATATCCGCGCGCGGCGGCACACGCCATGAGGATACCCAACTCCAACGCCTCGTTGTCATCCGGCGATGATTCCAGATGAGTCAAATAGTCCTGAGCGCCGCCAATCACGGCTCCGAGATTCGCTTTGGTGAATGCGGCCGGGACAAGACCGAAAAACGAGAGGGCCGAGTACCTGCCGCCGATATCGCCGGGATTGAGAAAAATCTCCTGGAATCTATTCCGCCGGCCGATCCGGTGCAGTTCCGAACCGCTGTCGGTGACGGCCGCAAAAAAATTGCCCGCCTTGAGCGGCCGGGCCAGCTTGACCAGCCGGAAGAAAAACCGAAACTGCGAAACGGTTTCTATGGTCGTCCCCGACTTGGAGGAGACGATGAAGAAGGAGCGGGTCAGGTCGATGTTTTTCAACAACACCCGCAGTTGGCTGGGAGCCGTGGTATCCACCACGGTGAAACTTTTCAGCCAGCTCTTGTGACCGAATATTTTGCCGAAAACCTCCGGCGCCAGCGACGATCCCCCCATGCCTAAAACGAAGACGTGACAGACACCCGACGCCCTGACCTTCTCGACCAGTTTTTCGAGACGAAGAATTTCGGACGGCATGCGGCGAACGATATCTATCCAACCCAGCCGGTTGATGATGACCTTGTGCGCGGCCGCATCCTGTTTTTTGAATATGGAAGGATTCTTGTTTATCAGCGCTTGCACCCAGAGGGCCTTGCGGCCCCGCTCCAGGGATGCATCGAAATCGTGACGGATCGCCCCCGGAAAAATCCGCTGCTTTCCGGTCTGTGTCATAACTTCCCCCTTGCTCTGATTCAACTTCGGTCATACCTTACCGAATCCGAAGAAACATGTCAATCACAACTTTTTCACTTGCCATGTTTTTATTGCCGCGCCGGCGGAATCGCAGGATGCCCCCGAGGGTAAGTCAGGAAAATCCCTCCCACTCTTGTCTGTCCGCGTCTGACCCGTTGAATGCCGGTCCGCCAGCACTCTGGCCGAATGCCAACCGGAACCAGCGTAATAATTGGTGACTATCAACGGCGCCAAACAAGTCATAGTATAATGATGGGATTTAAGCCAGAAAAAAATGATGCCGTCGAATCATTTTGCGCGGGTCAGTTGCCTTTGACCGCCCGCACCAGACCGACCCGGTCGCTTTCACGGAAAAAAGCCGTCCCCATGACCAGGACATCCACCCCGGCGGCGACCAGAGCCGGGGCATTTTCACGGGTCACCCCGCCATCGACTTCCAACCGGCAGGAGAGCTTGTTGGCGACAATATACTCATGAATTTTGCGGGCCCGATCCAGTGATTCCGGAATGAATTTCTGCCCCCCAAAACCGGGAAAAACCGACATAACCAACGCCAGGTCAACCAGATGCATGTATGGCAGGATCGTCTCTATCGGCCGGTCGGGATTCAGGGTCAACCCCACTTGACAGCCCAGATTCCTGACCATTTGTATCCGCTTTGTCGGGTCGGGATCGATCTCGATGTGAAACGTTAACAAATCCGCCCCGGCGCGAGCGAATGACTCAAAAAAATTCTCCGGGTTGGTGACCATGAGATGGACGTCCAGAAACAGGTCCGCCGACCGTTTGACTGCTTTGACCATGTCCGGCCCGACTGTCAGGTTGGGAACGAAATGGCCATCCATGATATCAATATGTAGCCAGTCGGCGCCGGCCGCCTTGGCGGAGCGGACATCCTCGCCCATCCGGGCAAAATCCGCCGACAAAATTGACGGTGCGATCATGACCATAACTGAGATAATAATACCCTATCGCAATCAAACTCTCAACCATTTTATTTTGGCCATATGGGTTCCTGGCTTGTGGGCGGCAGATGTCCACATCTGCCCCACTGGAAACCGCCCCCAGCCGATGTGGACATCGGCCGGGTACTGAAGCCGTGCTCTCAACCATTTATGAGAATAGTCAGGAACACGGGGATCCTGACCTCTCAGACTGGGGCAATCGCACAGCGACCGATATTGACAGGCTTCCGGCGGGCAGCTATACTGGATTTGTTATTGAGGATGAACGACCAACCGATGAAACCCGATACCACCGTGAGTATTCGTCCCTTGAGCGAGGACGACTCGCTGGAGGAACTGACCGAACTGCTCCATCGGGCATACAAGGTCCTGGCCGATATGGGGCTGAAATTCCTGGCCACCTGGCAGGATGTCGAAACCACCCGCAAACGAATTTCAAACGGAACCTGTTTTGTCGCCCTTAAAGACGACAGAATCGTCGGGACGATCACATTCAAGATGCCGCATGCCGGGCACGGCGTCGCCTGGCTGGATCGTCCCGATATCGGCCATATCAGCCAGATGGCAGTGGAACCGGCGTATCAAAACCGGGGGATCGGCGCCTGCCTGATGAAGCACGCCGAGGATCACGCGCGGGCGCAGGGTTTGGCCGAACTGGCGCTGGATACCTCGGAGCAGGCCCATCATCTGATTTCATGGTACGAACGGCTGGGGTATCGATTTGTCGAATGTGTCCAATGGGATGTCACCAACTACCGCAGCGTGGTGATGAGCAAGACTCTCGCTGACGGGTAACGTTTGGCTCCAGCGGCATGGAACAAGATAAAGGCGCTCACCAAAGCGAGCGCCTTTATCACGGCTTGTCCACCATCCGGGGGCTCAAGCGAAAAACTCCCTGTTATCCGCTCCCCTCTTTCAGGTGGCGGCACGGGTGTAGATCACACCGGTGATGGCCAGCCTGTTGAGTCCCACCGAAGTGCCCCTCTTTCGATCAGCTCTCCGGCTGAACCGCCGTCGCGTCCGCGTCGAATGCCATCCGTGGTATCCAAAGCGTTCCTTCGGCTTTCACACTATAATACGAAAAAACCTGTCGTATTGTTCAGAAAAATTGCCTTCCTGCCGGTCCCGTTTAGAAATACAGGTCCTTGAACTCCGCGACCAATTGACGCAGCCGGGTCACGTTTTCCATGTCCGTCGTCTGTTTGCATTTCATTGCCGTCACCAGCATCTGGTGAAGCACGGTCACTCTCTTGACATAGAGGTTGTACATGCTGTCGGTCGGCGGCACGGGCTTGATCCTCTGGGCCATGAAGTAGTCGGTGACGATCTCCATGAATTTGGCGGCATGCTCGTCCTTGTTGGTCACCCAGCGGACGATTTGGTTGTAGTCCTTTTCCGCCGCCGCCGACAACTCCGTCACCGACCTCATCGATTTCTCGATGGTCGTGACATCCTCGCCCAACATGACAAACCGCAGGGAATCATCGTAAATCCCGCACGGTATCTGGCAATGAGCGACGGCCGTCGCCGGAGCCAGCAGTACCGCCAGACCGATAAACAGGATGCCGGGAACGATATATCGCATGGCTTTTTCCCCTTTCCGCGTCGGGTATGCCCGACGCACACATGCCTCGATAAGCGGAATTCTTTTAGGAATTATACGAAACAAAACTGTCGATTGCGTGAAAGCTGTGTCGGACGACAACCCTTGACGGATTTTCCGGACACCCCCAAGCCAAAAGCTTGGGG
>JAQVRW010000305.1 GCA_028700875.1 Candidatus Zixiibacteriota bacterium
TAAGTATGCCTACGCCGACTGGAAAATCAAACCGGCGGCCCAGTACGTCCGGGTCCGCTTCGGTCTCCAGCCGACCATGTATCTGAATTATATCGAGGGCGCCTGGAACCGCCGCTATGTCGAGAAGAACATCACCGATATCGCCGGATGGATCTCGACTTCCGACCTCGGCCTGTCCGCCCTGTTCACGCTTGGTCCCGAAGGGAACCTCAGCGAGGCCGGTTTCTCGATTCTGAACGGGACCAAATACAGCGATGTCACCGACAAGAACAAAAACAAGGATATCAACCTGTTCGCCAAGATATCCCCCTTCTATAATAATGGCGATTTCAGCCCGGTGACTTTCTTCGGTCAATTCTACACCGGCACCCAGAACAAGGAAATCAGCGGCACAACCACGGCCTCCGACTGGAAAAATCGGATCGTCTCCGTGGGCGGCAAGCTGGCCTATCGGAAGGCGGTCGATCTTTGCTTCGACGCCAACTTCCACACATCCGGTCAGGGCGCGGGGAAGAGCGATCTGAAACAGCGCGGTTTGTCTTTCTGGGGCAATCTGTATCTCAATCAGTTGGTTTCCGCCAAATCGCCGCTCAGGACGCTGGCGCTGTACGGCCGCGTGGATGCCTATGACCCCAACAGCGACGTCGACAAGGATGCCGGCGCCATGGTCATCGCCGGCGTGGAGTGTTCCCCGGTCAAGGGCGTCAAGGCGTCCCTCAACTATCGCAACACCAGTTACCAGGCGGACGACGCCACGTCGCTGAAGTATGTCTATCTGAACACCGAATTCAAGTTCTGACCGACGATCCGGCGTTTTCGGAAACGCCATGCCTTTGCGGCGCGCAGAGCCGGCCGGCACACAAGGATTATCTGGGGAACATGCCGGCCCTGTCGCGACTGCCCCGCGAAATCCTCGCATTTGGTCTTGCCCTGTGGCCCGGTTGAGCGTACTTTACCTTCGATAGTAAGGCAACCTCTTCCAAAAGTCTAGACGAGGTGGATATGAATCATTCTCTGCCTTTCCATGAAAAATCCGCCGCCAGCAGCCGGCGACCCCGGTTTGCCAAAGGGATTTGGATTTTCGCGCTGGCGGTATTGGCGGTACTGGCGATGGGCCGGATCGGGTCCGCCGACACCGGATTCATCGATGAAACGCAGATACGAGCCGTGGTCGATGAATATACGGCGGCCAACAAGGACGTCCCGCGCGACCGGTTCGAACGCGGCGTCCGGCAGGCATCCGAATTCTGGCGGGAAAACGATGGCAGCACGGCCGACTTCGCCCGCTTCTGCAAAGACAACTTCATCGCCGACTCGGCCTTGCTGCAACAAACGGCCGATCGTCTCGAGGCCGCGTTCGAGAGTATCAATGGATATTCGGCCCAGATGGGCCGCGACCTGACCTGGAATTTGGACGTCGACACCGGCCCCCTGTTGCCCGTCGACTATATGTTGGCTCAGTATTCCCCTTACGCCCACATCGATGATGATTTGTTCCAGACCAAGATCGCCTTCCTGGTCCTCCTGAACTATCCGAAATACACCCTGGATGAACGTCTCCGCCTGGGGCCGGCCTGGACCTCGAACCAATGGATGCAGGCGCGGCTGGCCGGACAATTCGATTCCCGCATCCCGTCGGACGTTGCCTTGACGGAATCCCAGGCGATCGTGAGCGCCGGCGATTATGTCAGCAACTACAATATTTTCATGCATCATCTCCTGACCCCCGACGGCAAACGGCCCTTCCCGAAAGGACTGCGGCTGCTCAGCCATTGGAATCTTCGCGATGAGCTCAAGTCGCTTTATCCCGAACGCAACGGCCTCGCCCGCCAGAAGATGATTTACGCCCTGATGGGCAAGATTCTCCGTCAGGAGATTCCGGCAGCCGTGATCAACAACCCGGCCGTCGATTGGACCATGTCCACCAATAAGGTCGTGATTTCGCCCGAGGTCGACGGCCCTGTCCGGCCCGACGGGAAAGTGACCGGCGCTCCGGGAACCCCGGTGGACAACGCCCCGGAACCGTTGGCTCGTTTCGCTCACATCCTGGATGTATTCCATGCGGAGCAGGGAATCGACAAGTATTGCCCCACGCTGCCGACGGTTATCAATCGCCGTTTCGACCGAGATCGCGAGATTCCCGAGGACACGATTCGGCAGATGTTCGTGACGGTCCTCACCTCCGACGCCGCCGCCAAAACCGGAAAGCTGATCAAGAAACGTCTCGGCCGGTCGCTCCAGCCGTTCGACATCTGGTACGACGGATTCAAAGTACGCAGCACGATCAGCGAGGATAAGCTCGACAGCATGGTGCGGGCCAAGTATCCCTCGGTCCAGGCGTTTCAAGCGGACCTCGGCCATATCCTTGGGGAACTGGGGTTCGATGCGGCCACGGCCGACTACCTGGCCTCTAAAATCTCGGTCGATGCGGCGCGCGGTTCGGGACATGCCGCCGAACCCGGCCGTCGCGACGACAAGGCTCATCTGCGGACCCGGCTCGGCGCCAACGGCATGGATTACAAGGGCTTTTCCATCGCCGTCCACGAGTTCGGCCATAATGTCGAGCAGGTCTTTTCTTTGTACCGGGTAGAGCATACGCTCCTGCGGGGCGTTCCGAACTCGGCCTTCACCGAGGCGTTTGCCTTCGTGTTCCAGGAGCAGGACCTTCGCCTGCTGGGATTCACCGACGAGGTTCCCAACGCCCAGTACTTGAAAGACCTGGACGTCTTCTGGCAGATGTACGAGATCAGCGGCGTGGCCCTGATCGACATGAGTATGTGGCATTGGCTGTACGACCATCCCGAAGCTACCCCGGCCCAGTTGAAAGACGCGGTGATCGCCATCGCCAAGGAAATCTGGAACACCTATTATGCGCCGGTGTTCGGCGTCAAGGATATCGACCTGCTGGCGATTTATTCCCACATGATCGACTATCCTCTCTATCTGCCGGACTACCCCCTAGGCCAGGTTATCGCGTTCCAGATGGAACGATATCTGCAAGGAAAGAACCTGGGCAAGGAAATGGAACGGATGTGCGTGCAGGGATCGATCTCGCCCGGATTGTGGATGGAGCGGGCGGTGGGCGCCCCGATCTCGACGAAACCCATGATTGACGCGGCGAACGAAGCCCTCAAGGCCCTCTCCAAATAGCCGCTACCCCCAAAGCGCATCATGGCGTGTACCCGGCGGATGCTTACATCCGCCGGGATACTATCGGTCTCACGAGACACCTGGAATTTCCCACTTTTCTATTGCGGCGGAATCAGTTACGACGGTTTCGGTGTCCGCAGGGATAATTCCAATCATAGAATCCGACCCCCTCCAGCCGAACCGGGACAACCAAACGGTCGTCCGTCTCGTCATATATTTACGAGCCGGCCATGGTGACAAGGGCGGTATCGGATATGGCCGGAGACTATTGCGCCGGGATAGAACATAAGGGGAAATGGCATGCGGGTTCGATTATCGGGGTGGTGGATCGGTTTCAGTGTATTGTGTTTGATCGCGGCGGAAATATCGGCGGCGCCGCCTGATAGTTTGTTGGTCCGTCAATTTCACCCCGTGCTCAAGGTCCAGAAGGCGCCCGGGGCGATCAAGGTGGACGGGGATTTGTCCGATCCCGGATGGCAAGGGGCGCAGGCCGCGACCAACTTCAGCGAGCATTCCCCCGGCGAAGAGGTCAAACCCCCGGTCGACACAAAAGTCTATGTGACCTACGACGACGAAAACCTGTACCTGTCGGCCGTCTGCTATGCCAAACCGTCTGAGATCAGAGCCTCGATGTGCGAGCGGGAAGCCATTTCCTCCGATGACAACATCGGTCTCTTTTTCGACACCTATGGCGATGCCTCCCGCGCCTATATCATCAACCTAAATCCGTACGGCATCCAGTACGACGCCTTATGGACGCCGAACAACGGCGAGGATTCGAATTTCGACCTGGTGTTCGAATCCACCGGGAAGATTACCGACTCCGGGTACCAGGTGGAAGCCGCCATTCCCTTCAAGAGCCTGCGTTTTCCCAAGAAACCGATACAGGAGTGGAAATTCGAGTTTTACCGGCATCACCTGCGCGAGGTGCATTACTCCATGTCCTGGGCGACCTACGACAACAACGAATCATGCTGGCCGTGTCAATGGGGAACGGTGCAGGGAATCGAAAACGTCGTGCCGGGACGCGGTATCGAACTGCTCCCCAGTTTCGTCGCCCATCAATCCGGGGCGGTCTCCGATCCCGTCCATCCGGATGCCTCATTCGACAACGGCGCCGTCTATGGTGACTTTTCACTGGGGGGCAAGTATGCTCTCGCATCGGATGCGGTCGTCGAGGCGACGTATAACCCCGACTTCAGCCAGATCGAGGCCGATGCCTCCCAGGTTGACGTCAACTCGACCTTCGCTCTGTCCTATGCGGAAAAGCGGCCGTTTTTCCAGGAAGGGATGGAT
>JAQVRW010000019.1 GCA_028700875.1 Candidatus Zixiibacteriota bacterium
GGAACAGCAAGACTTCGGAACCGGATACCACCTCCGTTGGCGAGGGGAAATTCCTCCTTGAACGGACATATGAAAACTATGCCTGGGGATATGTGTTGAATGGTTCCTATATCGACAACCGGGGCAATATCTATTCCTATGAATATCCTCACGGCGCCTCGCCCTGGATAGCGGTCAATTCTGATTCGCTGACCGAGGCGGAATTGCGGGCGAAGTATGTCTCCTCGGCGACTCTGATCGGCCATGTTGATCTCAGCGCGTTGCGATGGATGTATTCCCTGATCCCCGGCGCGGAGCAAGGGACACTCACCGATCCGGTCCATGTCTGTTCCGATTTCGGCGGCGTATCCTATCTGGCGTATATCTATTCGCCGGCGACGCAGACCTATAAAACGGTCCTTCTCTATCAGGCGGGGGATTTGGCCAGGAAGAACACGTCCAATGAGGCCGACCAACTATATCACGCATTGAGGCAAGTCTTCGGCGTCACCGGTCCCGAGATCTGTGGGTATCCGGAATAGCGAGAGGCGCGCGACTTCTCGCGGCAAAACCATCGACGTGTGGCCGGGACGTTCGTCCCGGTTTCAATGGAACATTGGCACTCACGGCCTCGCTTTCGCGCCCTCGACGGTATTACAGACAATTCCGTTGACAAAACGTGGAATTTACTCATATTATCCAAATGGATTTATCCGCGTTGGCTTAACGCCATTTCGGGGGCAATTGGGCGGGCCGGCTCTTAGGGCGAGATGGTTTCAATGCATCGGTCATTTGTAATAACGATCATTCTCATCGCCGTTTTAAGCGCAAGTTCGTCAAGCGCTCAGGTCCCCAAAGGGCAAGCCGATCTTCCCGGAGATTCCAGTATCACGTCCAGCGCTAAGGACGATAGCGGCAAAACCAGCACCCCTCCGCCCACATTCCGGATCGACAATCCTCAACCAGATAGATATGGCCCCGATAACAAGCGGGCTGTGAAAATCCAAAAACCCCGAATCCTCGGTCCTGGCCGGTCAATCACGTGCTTGGCATTGTCGATCGGGGTTGGCACAGGTGCCGTCTTCGGTCCGGAGCTAATTGTCAGTCGTTGTCTGAATCGACATTTTGCCGCCGGTTTGATTGGCGGTATCGGAATCCCCAACAAAGGACATATCGGGGGCATGGTATTGGTTCAGTTGCGGACATATCCGGCGCCCGACAAATCATCGTATTATTTCTTTGCCGACCTGGGTATGGACGTATATGCCGGTGACGCCGGCTATCCGTCGAAACAAGGTCCCACGTGCCGCCTCGGCATCGGAATCTTATCCAAATCCAACGACCCGCTCGAAGTCTTCGTTGACGGGGGATGCAAGGTCGGGCATGTTGAGGGAAGTGGTTTTTACACAACGTCCGGCGAATTTTGCTGGGCGGCGTTCTTCCGAGGCGGCGTGGCTTTCTGAAATATGAACGCTTGCGCGCTGCCGATGAAATTGAAGAAAAGTGATTGACACGCGGACAAACAATCCGCAAGGTTTAGTCGCCACAACATATATGATACTACTATGACGAAATACTGCGGCCGGCATTCGCTCCGGTCGCAGGCGAAGTCTATTGAAGCAGGCAGGGAGGGTATCTATGGCGCGGGGACATGATTCATTCATATGCGTATTTGTACTCGTCGGCATAATGTTGATTGCGGCCGCCGCCCCTGTGCTGGCCCAGAAATGGGGCGAGGTCTCATCCGCTGAATGGCAAATAACCCCGCCGGAAAAGATGCCCGAAGCGCCGGCGGCGATTCTTTTCGACCTCGGTGAAATGACCGTCTGCTTTGATCCGTTTGAAACGATCCTCGAACGGCACGTCCGCATCAAGATATTCAAAAAGGATGCGGGAGCGGACGCCGCCACTATTGAAATCCCCTGCCTGGAAAAAGATCGCATCAAGGGGCTGGAGGCGCAGACCATCTCACCCGGAGGGACGAAAACCCCGGTCAAAGATATCTTCACCAAGAAAGTCGACGATGTCAAAATCATGACCTTCACGTTTCCGGTCATCGAGGACGGCGCCATTCTGGAATACCGGTATCGTCTCATTAACGAACGATTATGGGAGCTCGACCCGTGGTATTTCCAAAGCGAATGGTATACGTTTCGGTCGCATCTATCCGTGGTCATGCACGTGGGATTCAGTTATGATGTCGTTCGGGTAAATATTCCGATCGCTATGCAAAACCCGGTGATCAAAGAGACGGGTTCGATCCGCGTTCCCACCAAAACCTTCATATGGGAACTTACCGACCTGATGCCGGCCCCGGATGAGCCGTATATGGCGGCCAAATGGGATTTCCTGACGTCGTTGCGATTCAACCTGGTGGGCTTCAGCTTGTACTTCGATTCCGTGTCTTTCGTCCTGACCTGGCCGGAAATCGGCGAGAATGTGGAAAAATGGTCCCGGCGTTTTACCGGGCACGACAAAGACCTCGCCCTGATCGCCGATAGTCTTTGCGCCGGGGAAGTCCTTTCCCATAAGAAAATTAAACTGCTTTATACATGGATTGGCGACAAGATCGAAACGCGGGCCGAATCGGAAGATATCGATGATGCCCTGGAGCTATTGCGGCTGGGCCATGGCACCGCCAGCGAAAAGAATCTGGCGCTGGCAGGACTGTTACGCACGCAAGGAATCATCGCCCATCCGGTATTCATCGGCCGAAGGGATGAGCACGCTCTGTTCAATCCCGATATTCACCGTCTGAGTCAGTTCGACCGGATCCTGTGCTATGTTTGCGACGACAGCCTGGGGGGACTATATGATGCCGGGGACGAATTGGCCATCTTCCCGTATCTTCCTCCCAAGGATTTGGTGGATCTGGGTTTGCTCATCAATGGCGACAGCACCGGACCTGTCACGCTTCAGCACTTTCCCCGACCGAGCGGCACCAGCGTCACCTCCTCCCTCGATCTTCGCCCCGACGGTTCCGCCCTCTGCTCGGCCAATGTCATCATTCAGGGATACGACCTCAGCGCCTATATGAAATTTATCAAGGACTCACTCCCGGCGGCGGACATCGTCGACCGGATCATCGATAAGAGTCAGGTGGAATATACGCTCCAATCGGCCGTCCGAAAATACGAACCCGAGACCGATCAATTGTCGTTCGATATTATCCTCGAATTGCCGCACTTGGGCGCCGTCGTCGACGAAACCGTATTTTTCTCTCCCTTCATCACGGAAATGATTTCTGGGAATGTGTTTTCGTCCGAACGGCGGAACTTCCCGATCGATTTCTGCTATCCGCGATATGCCCGACTGAGGACGTTTGTTCGCCTGTCCTCGGGAATGACGGCGGCAGACCTTCCGGCCGATATCATGGAACCGATTCCGGACGGGCTTTTCAGCCGCTCCATGAAGGCGGCCGGCAATGTCATTGAGGTTAAGGCGAGATTGGATTTGCGAAAATCGCTCTATGCGGTTGCGGAATATGACGGAATGAAGAAGTTATTCGAAACCATGAGCGCTTCGTATGCCGACAAAATTGCCGTGGCCCTGGGGCAACGATAAACCGGAAAGGCGTCGGGAATGTTTGGAATCATCCGGCTGAAATTTACCTGCCGTTCCCTGGCCGGAGTCGCAACCATTCTTCTGTTCCTGGCGGGAACCGCCGCCGTATGCCAACCTCCGGTTTCCGAAAATACGGACGATACGGCCGACGCCGTCATCCTGGAACAGTCGATCACGTATGAGGTGAATTGGAACGGCGCGGGCACGGAAACGGTTACCGGCAAAATCAAAATCAACAACTCCGAGGGCAGAGACTACGGCTACATAGCCATTGGTGAATCGAGCTTTGAAAAGGTGACCCGGTTTTCGGCAGCCGTCCATGATGCTTCCGGTCGCCTGGTTTTGTCCCGCAAGAAAGACGATTGCCAACGGGTTTGCGGATATTCCGCGTACGGCCTCTATGCCGATGTATGCTACCGTGGGTATACGTTGACGACCAACACCTACCCTTACATCGTGGAATATGCATACACGCGGGAGACCAAATCATCGTTTTTCTGGCCCCATTGGTCGCCGCAGACGAATATCCCCGTCCGTCTGGCCCGGTATACGGCCATCGTCCCTTCTGATACGGTATTTTCCATCGGAGTCCATGGCGATATCCCGCCTCCCGTGGTCGGCGATTCGGGGAAAGCCCGGATATACGTCTGGCAGTTGACCGACATTCCTCCTTTGGCGGATGAGGATTATTCCGTTCCCGGCAGTGATGATCTCATGATGCTGCTTTTTTCTCCGACTCACTTGCGGCTCGGCAAGTATGATTTCGCCTGCCGCGACTGGGGGGCCATAAGCCAATCCTACGATAAAATGGTGCGCCCCATACTGAAACTCGGCAAAGATGAGACGGCGCTTCTGGCGGACGTGCCTCGAGACATCTCGCGGCGGCGGCAATGCGAGACGCTTCACCGGTTGCTCGCGGCGCGGATGCGCTATGTCGCGATTGAAATCGGCGTGGGCGGATGGCAACCATGCCCAGTATCCGAGACATTTCAAAGGGGGTACGGCGACTGCAAAGATCTGGCGGCGGTGTATGCGGCGATGCTTTCCTCCCTGGGGATCGACAGCCGGGTGGCCTACCTGAAAACCCGAAGCCTGGGCGCCACCGATTCCCTTTTGCCCGTCATCAACCAGTTCAATCACGCCATTACCATGGCGGTCATTGACAATGATACCGTCTGGATTGACCCCACTTGTCGAACCTGTCCGGTGGGCGATCTTCCGTCCAACGATGAAGATGTTTTTGCCCTCGTTGTCGATTCGGCCGGAGGCGGGCTTGTCCGAACGCCATCGTCGACGGCTCTCGATAACCTGATCGTGCGCAAGGCGGATATCGATATCAATCCCGATAAATCGATTGCGGTGCGCCTCGAATTGACCGCCACCGGAAATATCGAGCACTATTTGTCATCGCTGTTGACCGAATCCGACCCGTCGCTGACCAAGGCCGGAATCCAAAGCGGCCTCGCCGGTTTGTCGTCGGCTTTCTCGATAGACAGCATTGCTGTCCCGCCCGATTCGGCCCGGGGACCCGTCGAGCCGGTGACCATTTATGGCCGTATGCCCAACGCCATTCATCTTGTCGGTGACAAGCAGTATGTCAGCCTCGAATTCATTTCTTTCCTCAGAGGCTGCGAAAAAGCCGGCTTGTCGGAACGTGCTCGGCCGCTGGATCTTTCCTACCCGCGGGCCGTCGTGGATTCAATCTCCCTGACCCTTCCGCCCGGATGGCAGCTCTGTGGCGATGAGACGCCTATACAGATATCGGATGATTTCGGTCGGCTGGAATGCGATTGCCGTACCGTCGACGGCAAGGCGATAATCACTCGCCGGCGTGAAGCGAATGCCTATACCATTGCCGCGGACCAATTGAAATCCTATCGCGATTACCTGCAGGCGGTCTCAAAAGCCGCACCCGAACGCATCGTCCTTTGCAGGGTTCTCCGTTAGGCGCGCCCGCTGACGATATTTGTTGACCGACCGGCCTGCTGATTCGTAGTTTAAACTATGGGTCAGAGGGCCGAAATATGATAATAGCCACGCGGTCATTCAGCGGATGCCTTTTTGGCATCTGCGGCATCATCATCCTCGTTTTCCTGCTGGTGCTGGTCATCCAGGGAGGTGCATGGATCGCCGCCAAAATCCTGCCCGTCCTGCCGATATTCATGGAAATCGTCATCGGCTTCGACCTTTTCATCCTGCTCCCCCTGGCCATATTCCGAAAAACAAGGCGTCTGTCCGGCGACGGCTTGTATATGTCATCGTATGCCTACGGCGTCACACTCTGGATTTGGGCGTTCCTGCTCACTTACACGATCTGGGGCGCGCTGGCGGTCATCATCGGGTTATTTATTGTCGGCGTCGGCGTGGTGCCGATCGCCATGCTGGCTACGGCCATCAAGGGCCAATGGCAAAATCTCGGCTTGCTGATATCGCTCTTGATATTGACTTTCGGCGCCCGGTCGCTTGGTGTTGCCCTGCGCCGAAGCTCCGTGATTCCGCCCAGCGATTCCTGGGTCGAGGAGATTAAAGAGTAGTATTGACCCTCCCGACGTATGGGCTGAACGCATCCAATTTCCCCTTGACAACTCACCCAAAAAAGTACCAAAATTGTTTCGGTCTCATAATCCGAAGACAGGTTGCGTACCATCTCTCGATATGTAGGAGACGAACGGTTTATGGACGTCGGGCTGTTATCGCGTATCCAATTCGGTCTCACGATCGGCTTCCACTATATTTTCCCGCCGTTGAGTATCGGGTTGGGTTTGATTCTGGTCATCATGGAGGGAACCTACCTCCGTACGAAAAATTCGCTCTATCACGAGATGACCCGTTTCTGGGTCAAGATCTTCGGGTTAATCTTCGCCCTCGGCGCCGCCACCGGTATTGTTATGGAATTTCAGTTCGGCACCAACTGGGCGACCTATTCGCGCTTTGTCGGCGATGTTTTCGGCTCCGCCCTGGCGGCCGAAGGAATCTTCGCATTCTTTCTGGAGTCCGGGTTCCTGGCGATTCTGTTATTCGGATGGGACAGGGTCAGCGCCCGGATGCATTTTGTCGCCACGGTCATGGTCGCGCTGGGAGCGCATTTTTCCGCCATCTGGATCGTGGTCGCCAATTCCTGGCAGCAGACCCCCGCCGGGCACCATATCGTGGGAATGGGGGAGACCGCCCGCGCCGAGATCGTGGATTTCTGGCAAATGCTCCTCAATCCTTCGACCCTGGATCGCGTCAGTCATGTCTTCATGGGGGCGTGGCAGGCCGGGGCTTTCTTTGTCCTGAGCGTCAGCGCGTTTTACCTCCTGCGCAAAAAGCATCTCGACTTCGCCCGGGCTTCGATGAAAATCGCCTTGATCGTGGCCCTGGTCGGTTCGCTGGGACAATTGGCCACCGGTCATATGAGCGCTCGGACCGTGGCCGTTACCCAGCCCGCCAAACTGGCCGCGTTCGAGGGACACTATCCCGCCAGTGCCCCCGCCGGAATGTATCTGTTCGGATGGGTGGATGACGAACAAGGCAAAACCACCGGCCTTCAGATTCCGGGATTTTTGAGCTGGCTGGTCTATTTCGACGCCGCCGCGCCGGTCACCGGTCTGGAGGCTTTTCCGCCGAACGATCGTCCGCCGGTCAATCCGGTGTTCCAGAGTTATCATCTCATGGTCGGTATAGGGATGATCCTGATCGCCTTGGCGCTGGGCGGATTGTTCTTCTGGTGGCGGCGCCGGTTGTTCGAAATGACCTGGTTTCTGTGGATATTCGTCTTCTCAGTGTTGTTGCCGCAAATCGCCAATCAGATGGGATGGTTTTCGGCCGAGGTGGGCCGCCAGCCGTGGATCGTCTATGGTCTCCTGCGGACCGCCGAGGGCGTCTCCAAAAGCGTGACCCCCGGCGACGTCATCGCCTCGATCGTCATGTTCCTGTTGGTCTATATTCTGCTGTTCATCCTGTTCATCTACCATCTCAATGAAAAGATCCAACGTGGACCGGAGGCGCCGGTCGCGGCGGAGGGACACCGGACATGAATTTCGCATTCGATCTTGACACCATGTGGTACATGCTGGTCGGCCTCTTGTTCACCGGGTACGCCATCCTCGATGGTTTCGATCTCGGCGTGGGTGCCCTGCACCTGTTTACCAAAACGGATCGCGATCGTCGCGTCATGTTGAATGCCATCGGGCCGGTCTGGGACGGCAACGAGATCTGGCTGGTCACCGGCGGCGGCGCTCTCTTCGCGGCCTTTCCCGAAGTCTACGCCACTGTCTTTTCCGGCTTCTACATGGCCTTCATCCTGCTTCTGGTGACGCTCATCTTCCGCGCCGTGGCGATCGAATTCCGCAGCAAGCAGCCGATGCTCTGGTGGCGGCGGTTCTGGGATGTCAGCTTCAACGCCGGTAGCCTCCTGACGGCTCTCCTGATCGGGGTGGCGCTGGGAAATATCGCTCACGGGATTCCCCTGGACGCCGCTCATGAATTCACCGGCGGATTCTGGAGCCTGCTGAACCCGTATGCCGTGCTGGTCGGCCTGACCACCGTGACTCTTTTCGCCATGCACGGCGCTATCTATATGGTGATGAAAACCGAGGGCGAATTGCACGATACGATGCGGCGCTGGGCGCGGCGGGCGATCGGCGTCTTTTCCGTCTTCTATATCGCCACGACCGTCGTGACCATCATTGTCCTGCCGCACATGACCGTCAACATGCGCAATCACCCCTGGCTGTTTGTCGTGCCGGTCGTCAACGTCCTGGCCATCATCAACATCTTCCGGCAGCTGCGGCGGGGGAGGGACTTCCGCGCCTTTTTGTCCTCGGCGCTCTCCATGGCCGCCCTGATGGCGATCTTCGGCATCGGCATGTTCCCCAATCTGGTGCTGTCCCGTCCGGATGTTGCCAACAGCCTGACCATATTCAACTCGGCCTCGTCGCCGAAGACGCTCGGGATCATGTTGATAATCGCGGCGATCGGCATGCCGCTGGTGGTTGCCTATACGACGGTCATCTACCGCGTCTTTCGCGGCAAGGTCCGTCTCGATTCGCACAGCTATTGATCGCCGAATGATTCGATGCCCCACCCTGGGTCCCCCCTGTGGCGCCGTTGGGCGCTTGGACAAGCGGGGAGCCCCCGCATGCGCGGGCGCTCCCTCGGTTGGACCTCAGTAGATCGGATGATGGTACCAGTGGCACCGGAACCACCACCACGGACAGCAACGATACCACGGATAGTACCGACTCCACCACCAGCACCAGAGCGGCCGCCACGGGAACCAGAAATACCACGGCAGCCAGGGGTGGACGTGAATGATATGATCGACTTTCAGGTCAGTCAGCATCTTCCGGTCCACCTCGAGTTTCAACTCCTTGCAGATTTCGGTCAGGTCGATTTGCGTGACCCCCTTCTTGACCGCCGCCTCGACCGCCTGGCCCATGTGGGCGAACGTCTCATTCGCCTCATGCATGGCATCAGCCAACAAATCTTTTTCCATTTGGGAAACCTCCTTCATCAGGTTATTGGTGTTATGCAGCAAACCATGTGCTTCCGCACCGGAAAGCACATTCCCCCAATAGCGCTTTCAATGCGCCTGCCCCGCGGCCGATATCGATATTGTGAATAATGACCCCGATGACTATCGGTCGGCGGAACGCGTCAATTCGCCGGAAACCGGAGGCCCCGCTGATGAGAAAAACGATGATTGAAATATGGCAACCAGGTTACGGCCCGCGCGAAACCTGGTATAAGGAACCCCGCCTTTTTCGCGCACAGGATGTACGCCGGGCGGGAAAGGATGTTTGCGGAATTATATAAGGGGAAACCGGGCGGGGCTTAATCGGAAGAAGAGCGAATCAGACTCGCAAGGCGGCGGCCCTGGTCACTCGATATGGAGCCGCATGAACGTATCCCACGGCCGGAAACCGATGCTTTCGTATATCCCCCGGCCGGTGGTGTCGCCGGGTTTGGGCGGCCAGGACATGATCGATAATACTCCGCTGGCGACGATACCGTCGGGCGAATCAATCACCCAGGCGTGGAGTATGTCGGCGGACATCTGCCGCCGCAAATGCTCGGCGTAGGCCGTGTCCATGCGGGCCAGATCGGCGGCGGTCGCTTCTTTACCTTCGGCGGGCCCCATGTCGACGAACATCATACGACGGTGCCTCACCAGCACCGGCAGGTCACCGAGCGTCGCCTCGCGTAGTGGCAGTTGTTCGTCCATAGAGGGGATATTCTCACTCACCTACGGTTGGGATTCATCGGCGCCCGGCGACTTTAATGCAGCAGTCCGTCGCGATGCATCCGTTTCAATTTGTTCATCTTGCTTCGATATGACGTCACGAGCCCCGGGATCAACTCCTCAAAATCGACAAACTCGGAGTTGACGACAATATCATAATAATGGGGATCGTCGATGTCGGCATCGAATAGTTTCTTGACGAATTTCCGCCGCTCCTTGTCGGATTTCTCGATGACGCGGGCAGCTTCCTCCGGCGATACCGAAGCCTGCCTGGCATAATTTTCGATCCGCAGGTCAAAGCCGCAGACCACCCGAATATGGAACCCCCGTTTGAGGCCGAAGATGAAATTCGCGCCCCGTCCGACCAGAAGCACTCCGCCCAGACGGGCCATCGGCAGCATCGTCTCGTAAAGATTCCGGGCATACTGATTGACCATCGACGGAAACGGTCGCAGGTTCTTCATCGCCTGCTGGAGTCGTTTTCGGGATTCGTCGTCTATCGAGGCTTTGATCCGCTGGCGCTCATCCTCGGACGTGGCCATATAATCGATATGTTCGCGGGTGAGCAGTTGGTACCCGAGTTTTTCGGCCAATTTGTGCGCCAGATACATTCCCCGGGAACCGCTGGCGCGGGAGACGGTGATGATCTGAGGCGGGGGGAAGTCTCCGCCTCCGGCGGCGATGGCCTTGCGCCGCGCCCGTTCCCACGCCGTGATCTGACGATCGATGATTATTTTCAGAACATCCATATCCGCGCCTCCTCATCAAAAATATACGGTCACTCAAGAAATATGACAAGCGGATAATGATGCGTCAGTGAAGGCCGGAAGCGATATCGGGCTTCGCTCGGTTTTTCCATTCATCCGAGAGCCGCCCGATTTCCGCCCCGAGGATGAAAATGACGGAGGTATAATACAGCCAGAGCGCGGCCACCAGAAGGAAACTGTAGGTGCCGTAAATCTGTTTGAAGGTGACAACGTGTCCGAGATAGTACCCGAACACCCGTTCGGCTGCCTGCCACAGTACCGCCCCCGTGAGGGAACTGATGAACAGCACTCGATGCGGCGGTCGTCGATGCGGCACCAGGACGTAAATCAGGTAAAAGCCGAGCCATATCAGCAGAAACGAAACCACTGCAAATAGCATTCCCTCGACGAAGCTCAGATTAAGGGCTTTCAAGACGGGTGATGCCCACGCGGTGCGAATCACCCCCTCCAGGATGGGGAGGATGACCGTCGACAACAGAAAGAAGACCATGACCAGCAACACGAGGCCGATATCGTGGAGTTTGGCCAGGATGGCCGACCGCTTGCCCGGCGTTTCGAACACCGTATCCAGGACCGTCCGCATGCTGCTGAACAGGCCGCTGGCGGCAAACAGCAGGCCCAGGGAGCCCAGCCATCCCGCCAGTTTTCGATAGGTCCAGAATTCTTCCACGCGTTCGGCGACGAATTTCCGGACTTGTTCGGCATACTCGGGATAAGGGATGAAGCGGGTGATGAGCGAATCGATTTCCGCGGTGATGGTCGGGCCGGCTAGAAGCATGCCCATTACCGAAAAGATCACCAGAAGGAAGGGAATGATGCAAATGATGATCGAAAACGACAGGCCGCTGGCGGCCAGCAAAACATGATGTTCGTCGAGCCGCCGCCACAGGCCGCACGCGAAATGACGCAGGAAGTCTTTGACCCGCTTGTACCAGCGGAAAATGCGCTCTCCGGCCGACATCGTTACCGCCCCGGGCTCTCCCGTTTGGTATACCCCATGATCAGGCCCAACACCAGCGACCAGACCGCCGCCAAACCGATCTGGTATTCGGCCGGAAGGCTGAAGGTCACCGTGTGTGCCGGTATCCAGAACCAGAGCAATGTCCACCAGGCCGTGGTCAACCCGGCCATGTTCCATTTCCGGTCGATCAGGTTGTCTTCCAGGCGATGGAAAAACATCATCTGCGGCCCGAAGAAGATATTGGTCATGACCGATACCGCGAACGCCCAGCCCAGGCCGGAATCGACAAACGCCGGCAGGAGGCGGTTGTCCAGCAAAGCCCGGGTGAAACCCTTCATCCCCGTGAAGCCGTACTTGATGACGATTCCCAGAAGCGCCCAGGCGATGATTTTCCCCAGCACCTGTATCGGGCCGCCGGGAAGGGCCAATGACTTTTTCCGAAGACTGAGCGAGATGATTTCCCCCGCCGTGCCCAGCACCGCGAACTGGATGGCCGCCGACAGCAACGGGTTTTCCATTACCCAGATAACATACTGATCCATGGTGATTCCTCAATTGTTCTGATCCGGAAAATAGTGTACGCAGAGCCGGGGCGGAAGACAAGTACAAAAGTATCTGTTGGAAAACTCCTCGTGCCCAGTCCGCAAGCAGCGGATCACCATCGGCTCGGGGAATTGTGGGCGGTCCGCCTGCGGCGGATCCACATTTGCCCCACCGGAGACTGCCCCGGTTCGCCTATGGAGGGTTTATATCAGCCCGGGAATATTTTGGTTCGGGCAGGTCTCGATTCCGGTGAAGCCGGAATTGTGACCTGCCCGCAATCTTCTGTTTGATCGTCGGGTCACACCGCTGCTTCGCGTCGGCAAGACCCGACGAAACTATGATTACGAACTGATTATTTGCCGCTTATCTTTACACCGCCGATTTTGAACGTCGGCACGCCGATGACATTCTCGTCCACTTCCCAGGTCAGATCATCGGCGACGCCGGTGATGTTGCTGAAGAAATCAAAGATATTTCCCGAGACCATGATCCCGGAAACCGGCCGGGCGATTTCGCCATGATCTATCAAAAGCCCCTTGCAGGGTATAGAAAAGTCGCCGGTCACCTGATCGACTGACGCATGGAGGCCGCTGACTTCCGTGATATATATGCCTTTGGGGACGGAGGCGATAAGGCGGTCACGGCTGATACCGCCCTTTTGAAGATAGAAATTGGTCGGGCCGATCGACGGACGGGAGGCATAGGAATCCCGGATTGCGTTTCCGGTCGACCGGGTTTGACCGCGATGAGCGGCATAACTGTCGTACAGAAGCCCCACCAACCGGCCGTTCCTGATTATTTCACGGGTGGACGTGGGGATGCCTTCATCGTCCACCGCCATTGAGGCCAGGCCCTTCTCCAGACGCCCGTCATCGATCATGGTGACCGTCTCAGAGGCTATCATTTCCCCGAAACGGTCGGAAAACAGCGACTTTTTCTTCTGCACCAACTCGGCCGATACCATTCCCGCCACCAGGTCCACGAAACTGCTGCCGGTTTCGGACGGGAAGACAGCTTCCATTTCATCCGTCTGTCCGTCTTCCGCCCCCAACATCCGCAGGGCAAAACCAGCCGCCTTCCGGCCGATAGCGACCGGGTCAAGCGCCGCGAAAGTCGTCTTGACTTCCATGCACATTCCGGTCTGAGCCGTGGCCTGGTCGGGGTGGCCGTCGGGGCCGCATTCGGCTGCCATGGCGATGGCCAGGCCATACAACTCCGTATGCCGCCGTTGCCCCGAAATCCCCCGTGATGATACGATGGCATATTCCCGGGACTCATCGCCGTAGAGAAGCCAGGCCGTCTGTTGAATCCGCGGGTCGGTCTGCCGCGCCGCGATTTCGATGGAGATCGCTTTTTCGATCTTCTTTTCGATCGGGATGCTCATCAACGTTTCATCGACCGGCGGGGTGATGACCTCGGGCCGTATTCCGCCATCGGCCTCGGGCAAGACGTTATGTTCATCCGGCGAATGATGCCGGGTGTTGGCGATCAATCGACGGATGAGATCATCGGAAGCTTCCGAATCGAAGTCGTTGGAGGCCGCGAATCCCATCCGGCCGTCGAGCAAAACCCGCAAGCCGTACCCGTTGCGGTCTTTATACGTCACCGTCTCCGCCTGCCGGTCTTTGACCTCGATCTGGACCGTGGCCGCCTTTTGGACGAACGCCTCGGCTTCGTCGGCGCCCAGCTTACGGGCGCGTTCCACCAATCGTTGCCCGATTTCGAGAGGATTCATGCTCCGCCTCCGTTGAACGCATCTCCCGTGCCGCCGACGTTGAGCGATTTCACGCGCACTGTCGGCATACCGACTCCGACCGGCGCCTGCTGTCCCTTGCCGCATCGCCCGCCCATATGGGTGATTTCCAGGTCGTTGCCGACCATGTCGATGTCGCGAAGCGCATCCATTCCCCGGCCGATGATCGAGGCGCCCTTGACCGGGTAGGTCAGTTGGCCGTCTTCGATCATGTATCCCAACTTGACCGACGTTATGAATTCGCCGGTAATCACGTTGACTTGGCCGCCGCCGCCGGCGTCAACCGCATACAGCCCGCGCTTGGTGTCCCGGATGATTTCCTCCGGGTCGCTGTTCCCGGCCAAAATGAAAGTGTTGCGCATGCGCGGAATGGGGGGATATTTGTATGATTCACGTCGGGCCGACCCGGTCAACGCCGCGTGCGCCTTGCGGGCGGTCAACGAGGAATGCAGATACATTTGCAGGACGCCGCGGTCGATCAGGACCGTACGTTGCGACGGCGTACCTTCATCGTCGAATTCGAACGACCCCGGATAACCGGCCAGAGTGCCATCGTCCACCAGCGACACCAGCGGGGAAGCCACGGCCTGTCCGATTAGTCCGCCGAACACCGAACCCTTTTCCACCAGATCGGCCTCCATGCCGTGGCCGCACGATTCGTGAAAGAGGATGCCGTTTTCGCCCCGCGCGAAAATCACCGGCATTTCTCCCCGGGGACAATCACGGGCGTCCAGCGCGGTGGCGGCGATTTTCGCGGCTTTGGAGGCCATCGCCTCGGGGGAATTCTCGCCCGTCAATGCCTCCAGACCCTGATAAAACGACCGGGCAAGGATACCGCTTTCCCTCGTGCCGTTACGGTCCAGAATCACCATGACGGCGAATTCGGTCAATCCCAGCGTTTGGGTGAGTATGCTGTCGTTTAAGGTGCTGGCCAGGAAGATATCGCGTTGATGATCGCGATACCGGATGGTCGCCTGCGAGCAATGGGGGGTCGACCAAGCCGCCTCTTCGCCCCGTTTCACGATATCCACTTTGGTTTCGGTCGCCGCCGGGGCCGCCGGGATCGCGAACGGATAGTGCCAACGGGTCATCTGTCTCCGCAGGTCGATGACGCCGGTCTGCTTTCCGGCGTCGCCGGCGGCGTCCCGGACATAGGCGGCCAGCCTTAAAAGGGCCGCTTCCTCGAAGGAATCGCCGATGGCGTAGCAGGTCTTATCACCGATCACCACGCGGATGCCGACCCCATGTTCGGCATACAGGTCGGTCCGCAGTTTGCGGTCGTCCGAAAGCACCAGGTTGTACACCGCCCGTTCCACAAACAGATCGGCGTAGTCGGCGCCCTTGCCGACCGTCACGGCAAGGACTTTTTTGGCCAGGTCCTGTTCGATCACGACAGATCCCTTCCGTCGGTTAATGTATCGTCAACTCTTTCAGGAGCCCATCGAGGTGGTACACGTTTTCCAACAGGAACAGGATATACCGGGTGTCCACGACGATGGCCCGAGCCAATTGCGAGTTGTACATGTAATCCGCGGAGACGCCTTCATAATCGGTGTCGAAATCAAGACCGATCAATTCCCCTTTGCCGTTGATCACCGGACTGCCGGAGCTGCCGTTGGTGCCGCTGTTGGAAGTCACGAAATTGACCGGCATGTCGCCGAGGACGGGGTCGGCGTAGCGGCCGAAATTCTTGTCGGCATACGCCTGTTTCAATTCCGCGGGGACAATGAACGGGTAAACGCCGGTTTCCTTTTCCATCACGCCGGTCAGGCTGGTCATGTAGCGATAGGTGATGGCATCACGCGGGGCATACCCGGCCACCGCGCCATAATTGAATCGCTGCGTGCCGTTGGCGTCCGGATACATGTTCCCGTTTTTCCATTCCCGGTAGGCCTGCATCAATAAAGGCTCCAGCCGGTCCGATTCCCCAGCGGCCTGTTTGGTGCGAGCCTCATATTCGTCGAATTCCGGCATGAGTGCGACGGCCAGTTTCATAAAAGGATCGTCCGATTTTTCCAGGTCGCTCTTCTTCATCCCCAACGCCGCCAACCGTTGTTTCGTTTCCGTCAGGTTCGTTTTCGAATAGAGCATATCGAGGTATTGATCCAGGGCCATCTCCCGTTCGGTTCGGGACTGACCCGCGCATATCTTCTCGATAGCCTCGATCTTCTGGCCTGCTGGAAGGTCCAGCGCCGTCACCATGAAATACCGCAACAACCGTTTGTCGGCCGCCGGGACCAGGTTGATCTGCAGGTCCTCCAGCCCCTTCCGAATCTGCAATGAATCGCGATCCTGGTACCCTTCTTCCCGGTCGATATCCTTCTTTTCCCGCTCCACGGACCATTTATAAATCTTCCTGGCGTTGTTCATCACTTGCGGAACATATGCGAACCAACCCATGAAGAAATCTTTCTCGCGGGTCTTTGACTTTGCCTGGGTAAGGCTGTCCAGGGCCGGCAGGACATGGCCGAATTTTTTGGCCAATTCGGGGCGGGAGTCGATAAACTGCGTCAATTCCTTTTCCTCGGCCCACTTCTGACCGAGAATGTCGGACTGACGGTATCCCTTCATGATGCCCCCGTACTTCTTGTAATAATTGTCCATGCCGGTCATGCGCGATTCCAACCGGATGGCGACGGCCGAGTCTTTGGCCGATTCTTCGTCCATGATCTCAAGACAGTCATGATACACGCGCACCGACTGGGGATAATAATATTCAAACAGATCCTCGATATTGCTGGCATAGGTATAGCGATGGGTGACGCCCGGGAAGCCCATCATCATGGTAAAATCACCCTCTTTGACTCCGGCCGATGAGACCGGCAACCATACTTTCGGGTGATAGGGGACGTTGGCCGTCGAATAATCGGCCGGTTTGCCGTCGGGGCCCACATACGCCCGCAGAAACGAAAAGTCGCCGACATGACGCGGCCACATCCAGTTATCGATACTGCCGCCGAAATTGCCGATCGCGTCGGGCGGAGCATAAACAAGGCGGATATCCCGGATTCTGAAAAACGTGTAGAGGATGTACTGCGAACCGCCGAACATGGAAACCACGCGGCACTTGACCTCGCGCCCCTTTTCCGCCTCGCGGATGATCCGTTTGGTGGCGCTTTCGATCGCATCGTGCCGTTTGCGGCCGGTCATTTCGTCGCCGATTCCCTTGAGAACCCGCGCCGTCACGTCTTTGGTGTCCAGAATCACGTTGACTTCATATCCCAGCGCGGGAATTTCCTTGTCCCGCGTGGGGGCATAAAATCCGTCGAGGATAAAGTTCTGTTGTATCGTACTTTGTTTCTGGATGGCGCCGAAAGCCACGTGATGGTTGGTAACCAGAAGGCCATCCGCCGAAAGAAACGAGGCGGTGCCGCCGCTCAGGTTGACCACGGCGTTGGACAACCCCATTCCCTGGGGGTCATAGATTTGCGTCCTGTCCAGCATCAACCCCTGGGCTTTCATGCTGTCGAACGGCAGTTTATCCAGATCATAAAGAGGCCACATCCCCTGCCCGGCTTGGACCGGTTGTACTCCGGCCGCGGCCAGGAATACGAACATCCCAATGATGAATTGCCTTATATGCATCGCTCGTCTCCTTTTTGGCATATCCGGCAATAAGCGCAATTAACGTCGGAAATTCAAGAAGATATCATGATTTGACGGTCGAAATCCGGTGCCATTTGGCGCGGAATTCCCGCAGTTCGGTGATATCGAGAGTGATGGACAGAATGCGGCGTCGGGCTTCCTCGGTCGGCGGAACGCGGGTGATGATTCCCCAGGGGGCTGCTACCAACGACCGGCCCTGCAAATCGCCTCCCCAGAGACGGCCCACGGCGCAGC
>JAQVRW010000306.1 GCA_028700875.1 Candidatus Zixiibacteriota bacterium
CTTTTTCCACCGACGGTATGAATTTCCCCGGAATCACCCCACCCTTGACTTCGTCTGCGAACTCGAAACCGCCCCCGCGGGGCAACGGCTCCAACCGCAACCAGCAATCGCCAAACTGCCCGCGACCGCCAGTCTGCTTCTTATGCTTGCCCTGAACTTCGACCTTGCCTTTTATCGTTTCCCGGAACGGCACCCGGGGACGGTCCAGTTCCACTTCGACCCCGAAGCGGTTTTTCAACCGTTCCACCAGAAGATCCACCTGGGTCGGCCCTTGGCCGAACAGGAGCGTCTGCTTCAAGGCCGGATCCTGGACGACTTTGAACGTGGGATCAACTTCATTCAACTTGGTCAGCGACATGCTGACCTTTTCCTCGTCCCCTTTGGTCTTGGGCCGGATAGCCATATCCATCACCGGTTCGGGATATTCAGGGATCGGGAATACGAATTGACGCCCCTTGACACAGAGAGTGTTCCCCATGTGCGTATCTTTGAGCTTGACCAGGGCGACGATGTCCCCGGCATAGGCTTCGGGAATCTCTTTTCTGTCCTTGCCTACTATCTCATAAATCTGACCGATACGTTCAGAACCTTTCTGGACGTTTACCATTTCCAATCCGGACGACAGTTTCCCGGCCAGGACCTTGACCAGCGACAAATCGCCGACATGTTGTTCGGAGATAGTCTTAAATACGTAAGCCGCTGTCGGATCATCGGATACGCAAGGAATCTCAAGAACCTTATCACTTCCGGCATCCTTGGCTTTGAGGATGGATTCCTCGGCCGGAGATGGCAGATAGTTGACGGCAAAATCAAGAAAATGCGAAACGCCGACGTTGGCGGTCGCCGCTCCGGCCAAAACCGGATATACCGAAGCTGAGGCGATCCCCTTCTTCAGACCAGCGAGCAGTTCCTCTTCGGTCAGATTTCCGACCTCGAAGAATTTTTCCAACAGGCCGTCATTGGATTCCGCCACGGCTTCTACCAGCTTTTCGCGAGCCGCTTCGGCCTCCCCCTTCATAGCCTCGGGGATATCGCCGATGGTTTGTTTGCCGGCGGCGTCAAACACGACGGCCTTCATCTTGATCAAATCGACGACGCCTTTGAACGTCTCCGACTTGCCGATCGGCAAAGTTACCGGGACCGCCTTGGCGCCGAACGCATCCTGAATGGAAGTCACGTTTTTGGCAAAGTCGGTATGTTCCTTGTCCAAGCGATTGACAAAGAAGATGGCCGGTTTGTTTTGCATTTCGACATAATGGAAAAACTGCATGGTGCCGACCTCGACACCGCCACCGGCTTCGATCACCACGCAGATCGTCCCGGACACCGCCATCCCCGCCAGAACCTCTCCCATAAAATCCGTATGTCCCGGCATATCAACGACATTCACTTTATGGCTTTTCCACGGCAAGGCCAGAATTGACAAGTTTAAAGACGTCTGATGCGCCTTTTCTTCCTCGGTGTAGTCCGAAATCGTGGTCCCTTCGGTGATGCTGCCCAGTCTGTTGGTGACGCCGGCCGAAAAGGCCATCGATTCCGCCAAGGTGCTCTTGCCGGAACCCCGTTGTCCCACCAGCCCGATATTGCGAATCTTGTCAGTCGTCATAGCCATTGCCTGAATATCCTCCTCAAATATCGGAATACCCAATGAACATAGACGTGAATTATAACCCCAAAACCCATTCTTGTCAAACCATTTCGGCCCCCGCCAACTCGAAAATTCGTCTTGACGGCCCCCTGCCCGGCAACCCGCATCTGAGCCGCTCTTCCCGAAGCATTCTCTCCTTCCGCTGCCCGTGGCGGTGTCCGGAGAATACCAAGTTGCATTATTTGTTAGATTTAAGATAGATTCAGGGGTCAACTAACCATTGCGGGAGGGTATACACATGAGAAATAGGTTATGCACGGCGGCTGTTTTCCTGTTGGGATTAATGCTGTCTACTTCAGCTTGGGGAGTCAATCACGTGTCCTTCGGAACAATCTCGCCCGGCGATACTCTGTGGGCCGAAGTTCCGGTCACGATAGACATCTTTATTGAGAACGACGTTCTCATCAACGGCTGGCAAATCCCGGTCGTCCTTTACTCCCCTGACGGCGCCACCTGGACATGGAATAATGTTCCCGGAGGGTACGGAGAGTTCACAAAATGCGTCACCGTCGTTCCGGGCAGTCGAATGGACATCAATTGGGATTTGACCGGTGGGGTAATCGCCAATCAACGGAGTTTCGATGGTGTCGCTCCCGATACCATAATGATGGGAGCGGTAAGAATGTCCCTGCCATTTATGGGAACCGGACCGTTACAGCGAATGTTGTCGCTTCATTTGACCCCGTCGGCGGTGGCCCCGGGCGAAGTGAAAATGATCTGCATCGATACCTGTTTCTTCCCGCCAGCAGGGAGGCTCTTATTCGCTGATCAAAACGGAAGTCCGGTCACCCCGTCGACCAACGCACCGGTTTGCTTCCCGGTGACCGCCTGTACGATCGATGAGGATGGCGACGGTGTCTGCGACTATAACGACAATTGCCTCGGCATCAACAATCCCTCGCAGGCGGATATCGATGGTGACGGGCTTGGCGATGCCTGCGACAACTGCCCGACCGTGGCCAATGTCGATCAACTGGATAACGACGGCGACGGCATTGGCAATCTGTGCGACAACTGCCTAACCGTGGCCAACGCCGATCAAGCGGACATTGACGGCGACGGACTGGGCGACCTCTGCGACAACTGCCCAGAGGCGGCCAACGCCGACCAGGCCGACGTCGACGAAGACGGAGCGGGTGATCCGTGCGACAATTGTCCTTCGATTCCCAACCCCAATCAACTGGACGCCGACGGTGACGGAATAGGCAATCCCTGCGACAACTGCCCGACCGTCGCCAACCCCGGCCAGGAAGACACCGACGGCGACACGATCGGCGATGCCTGCGAGGCAGTTTCGCAATTCCAATGCGGCGATGCCAACGGCGACGGTTGGATCAATATCGGCGATGCGGTGTACTTGGTCAGTTTTCTCTTCCGCGGCGGGCCGCCGCCATGCCAATCTCATTAACGGCCCCGCCGATCACTGCCCGCATTCTGGGAAATCACATCCGTAAGATTTTACCGGCCGGGGTCCCCGGCCGGTTCCATTCCGGGGACCAAAACCCAAAGCCGGAGCAACCGCAAATCCGCGTTGAAAAACGGGGTATAGGTTCGACCTCCGGGTTCATAGCCCGGAGGTCGATGATGGTGATATTTGGTACGACCCTCAGCGGGTTCGCAGGGTAATCGTTCCGAGATCGGTATTCTGTTGGGCTACCACCTGAACGGCAGTGATGGTCGTATCGGCGTATAACGTATCCGTTGGCACGATACTAAAGTCGTATAACCCGGCCGGGAGCGCTATCAGTTCAAACGCACCGGTCAACGTATCGGCGACCGTGCTTACCGTGTCGGTTCCGAGGACGGTTGAAACGAGCGCCCGGGAAACGATCGGCGCGATCAAACCCGAGATCGACCCCGATGTCGTCACGGCCTGAACGCGGATAACCGGCTGCAACTTGTACTGGTGTGAACCGGTTTCATGAATCGACCTGTCCGCATCGAAATCAAGCATCAATTCGTATAGCCGGCCGCCTTCTATGGTGAAACCGTGGTTGAGCTTGACTCCGGTCTGAAAACCGCTGGGGATGTCCAGAGGATAGCTGACGCTGTCAACGACCACCGTGCTGCCCTCGCCTATAATAAGCCGAATCTGCGTATACTGCCCGGGAGCAAGTTGAGCATTACCCAAAATGGCATTGGCGCCGTTGCGTAACACCAGCAGGTCATAGGTCGCCGGCGTATCGTTGATTGTCGCCCACCCGCTCGATGAATCGGCATCCGCGAGATGAACATCGACCCTGGTCACGATTATATTGACTTGGTCATAGTCGCCGGGCGAATCCGCCAATCTGATTTTGAGTTCCCCCAATTGGCCTGAAGCATTCGGAGAGTCGGAACACCCCGACATCAGAAGAACGGCGGCAAGCATCAGTATCCCGCCCAGGACATTCAAGATTCTCATTACCATGACCCCTTTCATCTGCCGTCCCTCCAGATTCCAATCCCTCGATTAATGGCCCGGAAGCAGTCAATGTTCCCGAATTGCCCCCGTAGCCACGATACCGCCTTAGGGGTCGGCAACTTCCGTGCCCTTCGTTGGATTTATTATACTTGTTGCGGTTCAGCGGGATACACAGCGGTTGTTCCCATGCGATTGCGGAGAAGTGGACTTGATGGTACAGAGTTGGACAGTTTGAGCATATCACATACAGCGAGTGTGTCATGGAACGCACCCATCCCGATTTGTTTATCGGATTGATTTCGGTTTTGCGGGACGGTGCGCGACGGAATTGAATCGAGGTTTTTGGGGAAATAAAAACAGCCACCT
>JAQVRW010000307.1 GCA_028700875.1 Candidatus Zixiibacteriota bacterium
CGTGGACACCGTCGCCGGGGGGAAAGCATGAGCGATCTATATGCCAATCTGGATGACCTGAAGAAGGATTTCGCCGAAAAGAAAGGGCGTTTCGAGGCTCTCAAGCAGGTGGTGGCGACCCTGGAACCGAAAGTCGATGACGCCGATATCGGCGCGGTCATTGCCCGCCGTACGGGGATTCCCCTGAAGAAGATGTTGACGGCCGAGAAAGACCGGCTGGTGCGGATGGAGGAATTCCTGTCGGCGAAGATTATCGGCCAGGAAAAGGCGATTGGCGCCATCGCCAACGCCGTCCGGAAGGCGAGAGCGGGGCTAAAGTTGCCGTACCGCCCGATGGGGTCGTTTTTATTTCTAGGGCCGACCGGAACGGGCAAAACCTATCTGCCCAAACTTTTGGCCGAGTTCCTTTTTGACGATAAAAACGCCATGGTCCGGATGGATATGTCGGAATTCATGGAATCGCATTCGGTGGCCAAGCTGATCGGCGCTCCGCCGGGATATGTCGGGTATGAAGCAGGGGGGCTGCTGACCGAAGCGGTCCGCAAGAAACCGTTCTCGGTGGTGTTGTTCGACGAGGTCGAGAAGGCTCATCCGGACGTTTTCAACGTCCTGTTGCAGCTTCTGGACGACGGTCGTCTGACCGACGGCCAGGGGCGGACGGTGAATTTCTCCAATACTTTGGTAGTGTTGACCTCCAATTACGCCGCCGACAAGATTCTGGACGCCGACCGCGAGGGGCGCGAAGTCAACATGGACGAGGTGCGGGGCTTTTTATTCTCCAAGTTCCGGCCGGAGTTCCTCAATCGTCTCAACGACATTATCATCTACCATTCCTTCACGCCTGAGCAGGTCGAGAAAATCGCCGCGTTGGAGTTTCAGACGGTGTGCGGCATGTTGAAAGACCAGAATATCACCGCCACGCTGAGTCCGGAGGCGCTGCATAAGCTGGCCCGCGACGGTTACACGTTCGAGCTGGGGGCGCGGCCGATTCAACGGACGATCGAGCGGGATATCATCAATAAACTGTCGGTCGATATCATCACGGGAGCGGTGTCTCCCGGCGACACGGTGCAGATAGACGTGCGCGACGACGCCTACGTCTTCACTAAAACGGCTAAAACCAAATCTTAAATAGACGGAGGAACCGATGGCAAAATTCATTTTGGGCGCCACGGAGAGGGTCAAGCGGGACGACGCCATCCCGGTTGAACTTCTGCCGTCCAACAAGCTGCTCTATGCGGCGCGGTTGAACAACGATGAAAGTCCGGACGTGACGCCGGTCCGGTGTTCCAACATGAAAGAGGTGTTCGAGAAGTTCCGTCCCTCGTTTTCCGCCGAGCTGGAGTCCGCCGAGGGGGAACAGGTCAACGCCGATTTTCAGATCAAGGCGATGAAGGACTTCGGCAGCAAGGAATTGATCGAGCAGAACGAGTACCTGAAGAAGGTATACTACGGCAAGGAGATTCTCAACGACCTGGAGAAGCAACTGAAGAAGAACGTTTCTCTGCGCAAGACGATGGAAGACAAGGAAAAGAAAGAAGCCTTGCTGAAGCTGACCAAGTACTACATTGACCTCCTCAGCGAAGAATAGAAAAGAGGTGATTGATAATGGGCGAAGAAGAAAAGAAAGATATGCAGCCGCAGCCGGAAGCGGCTCCGGCGGAAGCCAAGGAAGTCGCCGTCGAAAAGATATCCGATGAGGAGTTTACGTCGCTTCTGGGCGATTCCTTCGGCGATTTCAAGAAACTGGCGGCGCTTCTGCCGTCGTTCAAGACGGCCGACGGGGACCTGGTCCGCGGTTTGGAATGGCTGGACCCGAAGAAGAGTTTTCAGCGCAAGGAATTTCTGACCAAACCGGAATTCGCCGGCCAACGGAAGCTATTGGCGCATCGGCTCAATTTGTGGCTTCAGTTTCTGTCCAAGGACGAGAAAGTGGACAATATCCGCCAGAAATTGACGGATGAGGCCACCAAGCTGGAAGCCAATCTGGAAAAGAACATGAAGCGGGTCCATCGGGCTTCGCGCGATATGGAGGTCACCTACCGGGCGGTGGATAAGTTTTTCGCCAACGCCCAGCAGGAACCGGACGAGAAGGTCAACGCCTACTTCGTCAACGCCAGCGCCGAGGAATTGGCCGATCCCGACGACAAGGAGAAGTTCGAACAACTGGCCAAGGCGATCGCGGATTTGTACCGCGAGTGGAGCATCAAGGAATGTTTCTCGATGTGCGTCGTGCCCGGATACCTGGGCAGCGTCGAGAATATCGACAACTTCGGGCGGCAACTGGGGTTGGCCAACAAGGTGCATATCATCACCGATCTGCCCAACTTCGAAAACGTCGAAGAAGTGATGGAGATGCTCGACGATCCCAACTACGCCAACCTGATGGGGATCGACAGTTACAAGCAATACGTCTCCGTTTTCGCCAATTACCTCATGGCCCGCAACGCCAACCAATACGAGGACGAGGACGTCTGGATTCCGCCGTCGGCGGCGGTGGCCGGGAAGATGTATCAGGGAGATACGACGGTCGGGATGCAGCAGCCGATGGCCGGGTTCAAGTACGGCAAGATCGCTGACGCCAAGTTCCTGCGTTTCAAGGCCAATCAACCCGACGCCAGCAAGATCAACGAGAAGGGGGTCAATCCCCTGGTCAACTTCGAGGGGTCGGCCGTGGCCATGTGCGCGGCGACGCTCTTTTCGAAGGAGACGTTCAACATCTATTCCATCCGCCGCACCTACGACTACGTGTATAAGACCCTGCGCAACTATCTGAACAAGCAGACCTTCTCGGTCATCGACCAGAAGTTCGTGGACACCATGCGCAAGGATATCGACAAGTTCATGAAGGCGATTTCCGGCGGCGACAACATCCTGCAGGACTACCATGTGGAGATTTTCGCCGACGAGGAGATGCGCAAGCGGCAGGAGATCGATATCAAGGTCAGCCTCAATCCGAAATACCCGGCGCGGACGTTCAATATCGAATTCACCGCCTGGAACGAGGACAACAAAACCAACGTCAAGGATAAGTAGGACCGGCCGTCCGGTCGTCGCGGCCGGGCGGAGCTTTTGGAAACGAAAAGACCAATCGAACCAATAAACGTAAGGAGTACTAGTCATGGCAAGGAGACCAATTCTCGAGATCGACGGCGTAGCTTATAAAAACGTGTACGAGGTGGCGTACGAACTGTACACCGCCCGGGACGAAACCGGCCGGCCGTCCGATCGCGCCCATGCCGGGGTTATCGAGGTCACCAGAGAATCGGATTCCAACGCGGACATCGCCCGCTGGGCGATGGATTCGAGCAAGCCGAATTGGAAAGCCGGAAAAGTGACTTTCAAAGACACCAGCGATTCGGTCATGAAGGAACTGACCTGGGAAGAGGGGTTCATCAGCCGATATGAGGAGCATATTCCGCATATCAAGGCCCGCCCCGATGATCAGGTCTTCGAGTATTTCGAGATTTCCTGCCACAAGCTGACCATCGGCAACGCCAGCATCGACAACCGCTGGGAAGAATAACGGCATTCGTATTCCGCCGGGCGGGATGCTCCCGTCCGGCGGATGACCCTCTAACGCGTCGGTAGGTATTATGGTCGAGATAAAACCAAAAAAGGCGGCCGGGAAACCGGACCCGTCCGTCCCGGTCCTGAGCACGCCCGCCACATGCAGCGTGACAGTTGACGGCCAGGTTATAAAATTCGATATCTCGAAGGTGGAGCTGGAACAGGCCGTCGATACCCACCACGTGTTGCGACTGACTCTGCGGGAAACCGGCCAGGTGCAGGCCGCCCAGGATTTTTCCACGGCGATCCCGTACACCTCGTTTCTGGGCAAATCGATTTCGCTGACCATCAAGCCCCAGGGGGGAGTGGTCGACGCCGCCCGGGAACTGGGTTTCGTCGGGGTGGTGACGCAGATAAATTTGGAAAACAGCATCGACGGGTTGAACGTGGGGACGATTGTCGCCCACAGCCCGACTGTCGCCATGGACGGCTCCCGGCATAATCATTTTTATTACGATCAGAGCGCCTCGGATATCATCGGGGCCGTGGCCCGGAAACATCCCATGACCGTGGGAACTGTCGATTCCACTCAGGGGACACCCAAGATCACCGTCCAGTACCGGGAGACCGATTACGATTTTATCATGCGCCTGGCGGGTGAAAACGGGTTGTTTGGCCATTATGACGGCAAGGAATTTCGGGCGATGAAGGCGGCCTCCGGCAGTCCCGAGGAATTGGTCTGGCGGGAATCGTTGGGAGTGTTTTCGCTGGGGTTGGGAACGGCTTCGGCCGAATTCACGGCCGACATCTATGATTACGTGCAGGACAAGACTTTTTCGCAGGATACCAAGTCGGTGCCGCAGCAGGCGGCATTGTCGCAACTGTCGAAGACTTCCCCCG
>JAQVRW010000308.1 GCA_028700875.1 Candidatus Zixiibacteriota bacterium
GACCGTCACCTTCTCGACGAGATCCGGAGGGATATGCATCCCACCAAACGAGCAGTAACAAGTGTCATGGATGAGGCGTGCAGTATCCTCGAACGTATCTTCGCTCTGGTGATACATGTTCTGCCACCGACGGTAGTAGTCATGCATCTCGCGTTTTGCCCGGTTACGGGTCCATTCGTCGTGATCGATAAATATAGTATCGGCAAGGTCATCGATCTCACTATCCTGCAGATCGATGCGTTTCTTCGGTGCGTAGTACACACATGCCATTGATAATCACCCGTAAATGGTCTCCCAGATGTCCACCTGCACCGAGACCGTTTTTGTCTCGACAAACTGCTGCATGATGGTGCACCCGACATGCGGCCCCGCCCAGTCCAACGGCGACAGGATCTCACGTCCCCACTCGTCCGTCAGATTGAGGGTGCTGCAGTAGCCGATATACGCAACGTCTCCATCATCCCCCATCAACCGAAATTTATAAGGCATCAGCGCCCGGACTTCGTCGAGGTCGATGGGTTTGGTCAGGTCGATTGGACAGTCGTCCGTTTTATACACAAACCAGGTGGTGTTCTCGTGACAAGGGAACAACACGTCTTCGGTAATGATCCACATTTCTATCACTCCACAATCTCAGCACCTATAAGTTCCATGATTTCGGACTCCTCAGAAAGCATATTTCCCTCACCAAGAATCTCCCAGATTTCTCCAAATTCGTTATTGGCGAGCAAGGTTTTGATTTCTTCCAAATGTTCATCGGGGATGGCATAATAGGTGGTAACATTAGTCCGGTTGGTTTCTGCGTATATCATAAGTCCGACTCCCGAGGGGCGGGATCGTATTCTTTCAATCCTGTTTTGCTGGCAGTTTCAACATCTTGTACAAATGCGTCAATAGTTCTTCCGTCGATGATGGCATCAATCATCTGTTCGTCCACCTCTTTTACCGAAAGGTCAAGGAATTCGTGCCAGCAATGGCCGCTGCCCGCATTGTACTCATAGGGGTCAGGGTAGGGAAAGACCGCCGGTATGTTGATGTTGATCTGGTCTGCAATAAAATAACAACCGTCGTCAAAAGCATTTTCAAGTCGAACCATCTGGTCATCGGTTATTGCACCTCGGAACGCAGATCTGCCCGAATATTTGTAGTTGTCTCCGTCGCGATACATATAACTGAAAATCGTGAATTCGGTCATACTTAGTTACTCCGTAAGGTTTCGTGATGACAATTCATGGGCAATGGATAGGGACAAGCGCCCATTCGGAGGAATTATTCATGAGATCCTGCATCTCCAAAGGAGATATCCCGGCAACATGGTCTTCTGCATTCCACAATCCGGCCATTGTGGTATATTCTCGCGATAGGAACCTGGCCATATTGCGAAAACCGCTCCCAAATGCAGGTTCGTCGCGTTTCCTCTCTTCCGTTAATCCGATGTCTGCAATGGACGTGATAGCATAGGTGGCCATCTGGTATCTGAGCAGACCCGTTGTTTGGTTGAACCAGTCGCGTCGTTTGGTCTGTGCCTCAGTCAAACCCGCGATGAACGCCGATGGGTCAGTGGCACCAAACACAATCGGATTTTCGTCTTCGACTTTTATGCAATCGATGAGATTATCGTAATCATGATTGAGTAGATAAGTAATCTCTTTCTCCGCTTTCCATATTGCCATGTCTTTGTTTGCGGCTTTGAGCAGAAAGACAACATCAACATAGTCATCATACAGCATCTGTTTTCGCCTCGAAAATGTTATTACGCTACAACCACCGGATCACCTCACTAAATCCGTGAGATATTTCGGCAACTCCTTTCTCCGGGTCGTCCCACATCTCCTGCACCCGGGCATACCCCACCGCCCTGGCAATCTCCGGGATGCGTTTCCGGGTTCCATCAAATGCCGGCATGGGTTTCCATCACCTGTATTGTGACCAGCGCCCAGTCTTTCGGGTTTGTTTGAACTGTCATCATCTCATCGTCCCGGACCCCGGCGTGCCGCATCTCCCCGTTGTAGAGCGCACACTCCGGGTGCCACCGTTCGCCGATCAGGCTGCCGATCGTCACCAGTTCGTCCCCGATTGCAGATACCACCGGAGCAAACGCTTCAACCGCAGTATCGGCCGTCACCAGATCATCGATCCGGACAACGGTAGTACCCGACTCCAGTTTCGCATGAAGCCGGGCAATGGCGGTCCGTAATGCGACCCGACGCGTCTCGCGTGCGGCCGCGACCCGGTCCAGCAACAGATCCGGTTCTTCATTCCCCAGGATCATGAAGACCCGATCGACCGTTACGGTGTTGTGCGGCGTGCAATACCCGTATTCGTGAAGATCCTCGACAAACTGTGCGGCGTCGACGAGTGCTTCGAATCTGGTTGTCGCCCGGATCAGCAGATGGACGGTATGCTCTTCCATATCACTCCCTCAGGGGTTGTACGGTATAGACCCGGCACATGGCTTCTAGACCCACCCCGCCCCCTCCCATGGGGGCGTTGTGGTGGAAGAACCAGAAGTAGCCGGGTTTCTTCTCGGGGGTGAGGACGACCTGCTCCGGGGGAACTCCGGGATCCAGGCCACCGGACATGGAAACGTAGCCGTTCCCGAGATAGAAACTCCCACAATCTGTCGTCTGCAGGACGTCGTCCCAGATGTGGGCGAACCGGACGTAGGAACCGTCCGAAAGGATAACATAATCGCCGATGCGGGGGTCGGGGTCGCGGTCCCATCGGGTGAGTCGCTCGATCGCGATCTCCCGGTCATGGTCGTCGGGTTCAACGTCTGGTCCGTCGATGAAGAGCCGAACGAACGTGGCGCCGGGTGTGGTTCGGGCCAGTGCTGCTGCATCGTCGGCATGACAGTAGGTGCAGATCGAACCGTGCTGCTGCTCGTCGGCGGTCAGGACGATGTGGCACCGGGCACAAAACGGCCCGATCGATTCGGGCGTGGGGTCGAAGAGGTAGTTGACCAGAAGGTCGCGATAGGATTCACACGTCCCCGGATGGCGCTTCTCCGCATTCATGATCAGGTCGTGATACCCCATCCTGCCCATGATAGGATACTGGAGCATGCCTCCATAGAAGGACGCATGCTGGATAACGTGGGCACGCAGGTCGAGATCGTTGTCTCGATGCCCGGCACGTGTACAATCGAGCCGTCCGGTGTAGGTCCGCTCATCTTCCCACACGATGGTGAAATCGTGTTTGTCATACCCACCCGTTTCGGGGAAAGTCGATGACTGGCGGTAGAGCCACCGGGTGGCTTCATCGAACGACGCAAACGTTTCTGGTTTCCCACACAGGTTGGCCGGCCCTTCGGCACGAGTGATTGTAATCTTTTTAATCGGCATCATCGTTATATCGGTCCTCATCATTGTTATCAGGGTAAAATCTGGAATGTGTCCAGCATTTATCGCACAAGAATTCTTCGTAGGTTGCATCTTCGGGCAGTTCTGGTATTGGGAGACCACACCGTATGCAACGTGACTGATTCGGGTAGGCCATGCCACATTTCCTCATCAGTCTTTCCGTATTCGAAACCGGGACGCGGTCTCCAGTTCATCGAACGGCATGCGTTTCGGCAGCTCAAGTTCTTTGACATGGTCTTCGGCGGTCTTGCCCATCTGGGCGTCGTTCACGCCGTGGACGCAGAGCAGGAACCGGGAATTCAGGGGGGAGTTTTGGGGCACGACCTGGACCTCGTTGAAGAGCCGGGAACGTCGGGCAATGTCCGCGCACATCGCGGCGTTCGCTTCACTGGAATAGGTGTCGAAGATGTAAAACGTTTTCCCATCGAATACGATGGATTGCAGTGGTTGTGTCATGGTCGGAAAAAAAGTTAGGCGGGAATCTCGGGTAAGATGTCCCGATAGAGAGTTTCGTCAAACGGTTCCACGGTAATGGTCAGGTCGCGGTCAATCCGGACCGTCCGGTCGATCGGGATGCTGTCGGCATTCTCCCGCACCAGGAGGGAGAGCCCGATCGGGGTCTCGGTGATATCGATCTGGATGGTGCTGTCACTGGTGGCGACCGCCACCCCGTTTCGGGCCAGCGGCATCATTCGCAGGGATGGAATCAATTGCAATCCTCCTCCCAGTCGTGCAGGCCGAGGATATCGGGGATCTGGACAAGTCGGTTGAGGTTGTCCACGATCCGGTCACCATCCACCAGATACTCATCAGCCGCCATCAATCCTCCTCCTCGTCGAACAGGTCGTCAAGGAACAGGTTGTCGTCATCAAGGAACAGGTTGTCGTCATCAAGGAACAGGTTGTCGTCATCGGTTCGTGCCGGGGCGGGATGGGTCATCTTCTCAACATTGGTTACAATTCTGTCGCAGTCTACAAGAAATCGTCTCATGGTTCGTCCTCCGAGAGGTCGTGCGGTTCGTCGTCGGTACCAGGGGTGCAGATC
>JAQVRW010000309.1 GCA_028700875.1 Candidatus Zixiibacteriota bacterium
AGGACCAGCGCTTCGCGCCGGCTCCGGGGGTTGAACGTCACCCGGCCGAACATGTTCGCCTTGAGCGGATTGTTGTCGCTGTTGGATAGCGCAATCTCCACCGGGTAGGTGTGCGCCTCATCTGCCTTGGAGCCGATGGTGTGAATGATCCCTTGGAACGTGACGCCCGGATACACGTCGGTCGTCACCTCGGCCGTATCGCCGACATCCAACTTGAACACGTCCTCTTCCGGTAAATTCGCTTTAACTTTCAGCGTGGCGATATCGACCACGTTCGCGACCGTCATGCCGTACTGCACCATCGTCCCGGTGTCGACCGCGCAGGAAGTCACCGTCCCGGCAATTGGGGTCGTGATCTTCGTGTCGGTGAGGGCGCGGCGCTTGGCGATATACTGCGTCTCGGCCGCACGGCAGTTCAGGCGAACTCCTTCAAACTGCGATTCCGAGACCGAATTGTTCTTGAGCAGATTTTCGGTGCGTTCCAAATCCCGCTTCGCCTTTTCATAGGCGACCTCGGCCGCCGCGCAATTGGCCGCCGCCAGTTCGTCGTCCACCTCAATGAGGACGGCGCCGGCTTTCTTCGTATCGCCGACCTTGGCTTGTATCGCCTTCACCCGGCCGGAAGTCTCGGCCACGATGGCGACGTCGTTGTTGGCCGTGATCGTCCCGGTGCAGGTCAGCGCGTTGTTCAATGGCATTCGTTGAGCGGTCGTGACGGTCACGGGATAGGCCGAAAGCTCGACGCCGCTGGTTCCCGTGGCCAGCGCGGCGCGGTTGCGCAGCAACAGCCCGACAACGCCGGCGACTACCAGAAAAGCGATGATGATGTACACGGTCTTCTTGTTCATAATCTCCTCATATCCAGCTTTCGTTTCCTGTGTCGGGGGTTATTCTACTTACCCACGGTCGTTTCCAGGCGCGCCTTGGCGGTCTGGTAATCGATCAGCGCCTGGGAATGATTGACGGCGGCCTGCGTCTGGAGGACCGAGGCATCCAGCAGGTCGGAGGTCTTGGCCATTCCCTGCTGATACAGATCGTGCGTAATGCGGTACCCCTCGTCGGCCTGTTGCAGGCTCATCCGGCTCACTTCTATTCGTTTGGTGACTTCCTGCAGGGTCAGGTAGTTATGCGTGACCTGCAGCGTGATGCCGTCGAATACCTGCCTCTCGGCATCTCTAAGCTGGGCCAGTTCCGCTTTCGCCTGCTTGGCTTTGTGCCCGGTCGTATTCCAATCCCATAGATTGTAAGAAAGATACACACCGACATCCCATGTCGATTTGGCCTCGTCTTTCAACGGTTGAATCCGCTGGTTCGGCCGCATGTAGGCGTAATTGGCGACCAACGCCACTTGAGGCAGCCAGCCCGATTTCGCCGCCCCGACCAGATTCTTGCCCATCTCGACCCGTTGACTGATTGCCTTCGCCTCCGGCCGGTTGGCCAGAGCCGTTACCTGTAGCGCCGACAACATGCCGATCGAATCGACTGATTCGCCGGGGGTGGTCATGTCGATATCATCGGGCAACGGAGCCCCGATCACGTTTTCGAGATTCGCTTTGGCCAGTTCCAGGCCGTTGTGGGCGCTGATTTGCTGTAGGAGGGCATTGGAATGCTGCACCTCCACCCGCAGGACGTCGTTGCGGCTGACCAACCCCTGCTCGAACAGGCCCTGCACGTCCTTCAGATGCACTTCCTGGCGCTTGACGTCTTCATCGATGATGGTCTGGTAATCGTTGGCCTTCACCACGTTCCAGAAAGCGTCGGTGATGTCAAACCGCAACTCGCGGGATGCAGCTTCATGGTCCAGCCGCGTCGCCTGAAGGTTCCGCTTTAGGGCCGAGGAAGTATTCTCCAACTGCAGGCCGGTGAACAGCGGCTGTGTCAGAGTGAGTTTGCCGGAGTAGTTGTTGGGGATGTTGGGGAAGAACGTGAACGGCTCGGTCGCGCCCGGCATCATGACCGCAAATGGGTCGATCTCGCTGAGACGGGTATACCCGGCCGACAGGCTGAGCGCGGGCAGGCGGGCGGCGTTGACTTCCCCCAACTGGGCCTTGGCGCCGTCGATCTTCATCAATGAACCGTGCAGCGCCGGACTGTGCTCCATTCCCATACGGATGCAATCATCGAGTGTCAGCGGATGCGTTCCGGCCGCCGCGGGGGCGCCAAGGACCGCCATGATCAGCAGTCCCAGCCGGTATCGCTTCAGTGCAGACATCATCCGTGGTTTCCTTTCTGTCGTGACCAAGTGAATAATATCCTCAAATCTTCAATATTGGCTCAAAAAAAAGAGCCCTAAGTATCACGGCCGTTTCAGCAGGCCCCGGATCAGCAGGCGGAACCAGATCATCCAACTCTTGTGGGCCGCCTTATCCTGTTTCGGGTCCATCAACAGGCGCGCCAGCGCGTAGGTCGTGAACGCCTGTGAAATCGCCAGAGCCGTCGCCGCCAGATCGTTCACCTCGAACACCCCCTGGTCGACTCCGGATTGCATAATCGATCGAATCTTGTCGCCGATCAACCCTCCCTCGTGGTAGTCCTCGTGGATCTTCTTGCCGACGTATCTGAACTTCTGTGACCCGCCGAGCATGTAATCGGCCAGGGAACGGTTATCCCGGATAAGGTCTTCGACCAGGTCGAAGACTTTCTTCAAAAGCTGGACCAATTGCTCGTCCGGAGCGTCGCTGGTGAATTTCAGGGCGGTGATCTTCTTGTTCAGCGAGGCTTCCAAACGGTTCACCAGAGCGTCGATTAATGCTTCCTTGTCGGCGAATTCATTATATAAGGTGCCGACGCTGATCCCGACCGAATCGGCGATCTCCTGCATGGTGGTCTTGTCGACCCCATACCGGCCGATCAGGGTCTGGAAGGCATCCAGGATGGCTTCTTTGCGCTGGTTCTTTTTGTCTTTGTTTCTCATCTTGAATCTCTGAACCTTATCTTCATCTACTCATAGTATCGGCGATTTGTTCCAAAAAATCAAGAATATTTTTATAAAATCTTCAATTCCTCATTCCCCGGCGCCCAAAAGCCGCTTAAGGTACATAATCACAATGGATTATGCTCGGATTGTTGGGCCGGGGAATTGCACAGAAAAAGAGCACGTCCATATGGCTACAAGTATCGACCGGGGTCAAACGACCTCATCGCCAGCGTCCGGCCCGATTGCCGCCGTAGATCCCCTTTCATCCGATAATCCCAATAGCCGTTGCTGAAACCGGGTAGTCCCCCTATACTATGTATATGCGGAGGCGATGTGGACGGAAGAGAATGGGAGGTTTGGGACGGCTTGCCCTGACCGCTATTACTTTCCTCAGCGCTCTCTGTTTGCCGACGGATGCACACAGTTGCCGATTCTGGGGAATTGTCTCGCAGCATGTTCCCGGTACGGCTATCAATGAGCAGCTGCTGTCCGAACCCAATTCACTCAAAAACCTGAGCTACTACAATGCGGACGGCTGGGCCATCGGGTATTATCTCGACAATGATTCGGCCTGGAGCATCGAACGTTCCTCCGCGCCGGCTATCGTCGATCCCCGTTTCGATACCGTCGTTATTCATGTCGCCTTTGAGCACCCGCGGATAGCCATGGCGCACGTGCGGACATGCTCCTCCGGGTTGTGCGATATTCCCAATCCGCATCCCTTCGAACGGGATATAGGGGGGCGACACTGGTTGATGGGGCATAACGGGACGATCGAGAAAAGCGTCCTTTTGGATTTAATTCGTCCCGACTATTTCAGCGCGAATCCGCCGCAATACGGCGCCAACATAGACGAATGGATCGACTCGGACCTGTATTTTATTCTCATGCTCCAGGCCATCGAAGATCACGGGTACGACATCAAACCCGCGCTGGGAGAGGTCATTCAACACCTGCGGGAGGCCATTCCCGGCGATGCCAAGAAACTGAATTTTATCCTGACCGACGGCGCCACGCTCTGGGCGTACCGCCAGGGGAATACGCTGTATTATACGTATGAATTGGGCGATACGGCATATGCGGCGGTCGCCTCGCAATATCCGTCATCGTCGCCAGCAAACTGGGTGATGATGGAGGAAGGTCGATTGGCGACATTATCGCCGTCGATGCCTCCCGTCATCGAGAATATCGAGGATTATTTCGGCCCGGCCGCCGTCGATGATGGTGTCGGAGATTCGGCATCAACCTCTCGCCATATCATACTCGGTCAGAACACGCCGAATCCGTTTAATGCCGCCACCGCGATTGAGTATCATCTGCCGAAACATGAACATGTCCGAATCGAAATCTTCGACATCCTCGGCCGGGTAGTGCACATGCTTATCGACGAAGACAAGCCGGCTGGCGAGTACCGGATCATCTGGGATGGCGCCGGTCAAAATGGCCGACCCGTGGCGTCCGGCATCTATGTATA
>JAQVRW010000310.1 GCA_028700875.1 Candidatus Zixiibacteriota bacterium
GTTGGTCTTCATCTTAGGCATTGTCTACTCCGCTCAAAAGTAATCAGGCTTCGTCTTGCGGCTTCATCTCCGATTCGGGTTCCGATTCGGGCTTCGGAGAGGGCTCCGGCTCGGCCTGCGGCGGAGTCGAAGACGCCTCGACGGCTTTCTTCTCCGGTTTCGGCCGCGCGACCGGTGGTTTCTTGGGACCTCCCGGCCGAGGGTTCAGGAGCATGGTCATGCTGTTGCCTTCGAGCCGGGACATGCTCTCCACCGTCGCGATGTCGAGCAAATCCGCCGCCAACCGTTCCATGATCTTACTTCCGAATTCGGTATGAGCCTTCTCTCGACCGCGAAACATCACAAAACACTTGACCTTGTTTCCCTCTTCCAGAAACGCCCGCACATGCCGCATCTTGAACTGGTAGTCGTGTTCCTCGATTTTGGGTCGGAACCGCATACCCTTGATGCTGACCACGTGCTGTTTCTTGCGGGATTGGGCCTGCTTTTTCGCCTGGTCGTATTTATATTTTCCGTAATCCAGTATGCGACACACCGGCGGCCGCGACGTCGGGGAGACTTCCACCAAATCCAGCCCCGCCTCACGGGCCCGCGCCAGCGCTTCACTCGTCGGAACGATTCCGATCTGTTCGCCCTCCGGGCCGATCAAGCGGATCGGTGTTATCCGAATCCTCTCGTTGACCCGCGTCGTGTCCTTCTTTATACCTTCTCCTCCTTTTGCGCACCAACCAACGGCGTATTCCGCCGGCTCTTTATTTCCTCCGTCAATCCGCTCAACAAATCAACGGGACTCATCGCCCCCAAATCGCCCAAGCCGCGCCGTCTGACCGACACCGCCCTGCTTTCCACTTCCCGGTCGCCGATGATCAGCATGATCGGGACCTTGGCCAGCTCCGCCTCGCGGATCTTATGGCCGATTTTTTCCGGTCGGCCATCCATCTCCACGCGAATCCCGGCATCCCGGAATTGCTGCTCCAAAACGGCGCCGTACTCCAACGCCCGGTCGGTCACGGGAAGAATCCGCACCTGAACCGGTGACAACCAGAGCGGAAAATCGCCGGCGTATTGCTCAATCAGGGCCCCCAAAAATCGTTCCAGCGAACCCAACAGGGCGCGATGAATCATATACGGCCGACGACGTTCCCCGTCGCGGTCGATATACGTCAGGTCGAATCGCTCCGGTTCGTTGAAATCGAACTGGATGGTGGAACACTGCCACGACCGGCCCAGCGCGTCCTTGATCTTAATATCTATCTTGGGGCCGTAGAAGGCGCCGCCGCCCTCATCGACCCGGTAGGTTAATTTATGAAATTCCAGCGCCTTACGCAAGCCGTTTTGCGCGGCTTCCCATGCCTCGGGCTCGCCGACCGCTTTGTCGGGGCGCGTCGCCAGATAGATGTCGAATGCCTCAAACCCGAACGCCCGGATAATCTTAAGGCAAAAATCGATCAGCCGGATCAACTCCGCTTCCATCTGGTCGGGACGGACAAACAGGTGGGCGTCATCCTGGGTAAAACCGCGCACCCGCATCAGGCCATGCAAAACCCCCGCCCGCTCGTACCGATAGACCGTTCCCAACTCCGCCCAACGGAGCGGCAATTCGCGATAGGACCGCCGCCGCGAGGCGTACATGACGATATGGAACGGGCAATTCATCGGTTTTATTTGGTATTCGCCCTTGTCGACCTTGATCGGCTGAAACATGTCCTCGCGATAAAAATCGGTGTGCCCCGACCGCTGCCACAGGGCCAGATTCGCGATATGCGGCGAATAGACCAGATCGTATCCGCCCTTCAGGTGCTGTTCCCGCCAGTAGTTTTCAATTTCATTGCGGATGATCCCGCCTTTGGGCAGCCACATGACCAGCCCCGGACCGGTTTCGTCGGAGATCAGATACAACTCCAACTGCTTGCCGAGCTTGCGATGATCCCGTTTTTCGGCCTCGGCCAGACGGGCCAGGAACTCATCCAGCAGCTTCTTCTGCGGATAGGCCACGCCATATATCCGCTGCAACATCTTATTGTCTTCGGAACCGCGCCAGTAGGCGCCCGAGGAGGCGATGAGTTTATAGGCTTTGATCCGGCCCGTGGACGGTAGATGCGGTCCCCGGCAGACATCTTCGAATGAGGAATCGCGATAAATGGTGATTTCTTCTCCCGGGGGCAATTCCTCCAGGAGTTCAACTTTGTATATCTCGCCGGCAGCGCGGTATTTGTCGATCAATTCGTTCCGGCCGCAAACAGTACGGCAAAACGAAGCGTCTTCGGCCACGATAGCCGCCATTTTCTTTTCTATCTTTTCCAGGTCTTCCGGCGAAAACGGCTTGTCGGTGTCGAAATCGTAGTAAAAGCCCTCTTCGATGGACGGGCCGATGGCCAGTTTGACATTGGGAAATACCTCCCGCACCGCCTGGGCCATGACATGCGCCGAGGAATGCCAGAAGATTTCCTTCCCTTCTCGATCGTCCCAGGTTAGAATCCGGACGTCGGCCTCGGTCTCGATCGGCCGGGTCAGGTCGATGACTTTCCCGTTGACCATCACGGCCAGCGCTTCCTTGGCCAGCCGCGGCGAGATGCTGCGCGCGATTTCCAGGCCGGTTACGCCGGCCGGGAAGGTTTTGACACCGCCGTCGGGAAGCCGTATCGCTATATCAGCCATCGCCTAAAAATAAAACCCTTTATAGAAAGGGCTTTTCCTTTCGTTAATGGTGGGCGATACTGGAATCGAACCAGTGACCTCTTGCATGTCAAGCAAGCACTCTAACCAACTGAGCTAATCGCCCACATCCCAATAAGCTACAACAAGTCAATCAAGCCGTACTATTTAACTCAAAATATCCAAACTGTCAAGGGAAATATTTGACCGGTGGGAAATTCCGTGCCTGCCCGACATCGTGACTGGCAGACTTAGTAAGAAGCGACACTTTGCCAACGCGAAGAATGACAGCGTTTTTTTTAGTGACCCCCTCGGGCCATTTCCATGAACGTCTCGGCGCGGGAGTATTCTTCGCGCAGCCGCTGGCTCAATACCGGCAGATCATGTTCGTTGCCGCCGATAAACTCCAGAGCCCCCTCATGGAGCGGTTCGAGATAGGTGTCGGCCTCGGCATCATAGTCGAAGGTAAATGTGGCCAGATGATTGGCCGTATGAACCAGGTACGGCAGACCGTTTTCCTTGGTCGGCGTCAAACGCGGGGCGTGATGGTACCGGATCGTCTCGATCAGGTTGGCGGGAAGTTTCCACCGTTCGCCCAGGACGGCGCCGATTTGAGTATGATTATACCCGAGAACGCGATCTTCCAGTTCGTGGTCGGGAAGATTGGGAAAGTCTATTTTCAACTGCTTGATATCCTGGGCCGGTTCCGGCATATAGAAAGTAATCACCATCTTGCCGATGTCGTGCAGCAGGCCGCCGGAGAATCCGGCTTCGGCGTCGAACGTCTGACGGCTGGTCAGGCTGTGGGCGATAAGCCGGGCCCCAAAGGCCGCCGCCAGGGAATGGCGCCAAAAATGTTCCTGCAGTTCCCGGTCAAGGTCTTTTCCGGAGAACGCCTCGAAAACCGATGCCGACAACACCAGGCTGCGGATCGAGTCCAACCCGACGATGACCACCGCCTGCCGGACCGATTCGATTGTGCGGACAAGCCCGTAATAGGCCGAATTGGTCAGTTTCAACACCCTGGCCGACATAGCCGGGTCTTCCTGCAGGATCGAGCCGATGTCATAGGCCGATGCGGCCGGGTCGTTGAGTACTTTCTGTATTTGCTGCATTACGATCGGCGGAGTCGGCAGGTTATCGATCCCGCCGATTATCCTGATTAGGTCGGCTTCAACGGTTGCTGTCGTCGTCGTTGTCATCTTGCTTTCCGCTTCCCTTTTCGGTCGATGAATCCTTCAGTATTTCGTCAGCGATCCGTCGCGCGATATCCTTTTTGATTTCCGGCCGGTCGTAGAAACCGGCGTCTTTTCTTTTCTCCGCCCGTTCCGTCTTGCCGGGTCGATTGGCTTCCCCGCTCGTTTTCTCGGTACGGTCGGGGCCGCTATCGGCGGCCAGCTTCCGCCCGACGGCGGAGATGTTCACGTCATCATTCCCCACCGACGATTGCTCGTTCTTCGCCGGTTTCCCGGCGGCCGGCCGCGAAATGTTCGTCTGATACTGCGCCAGGCTCTGGGGATCGTACGGTCCTATTCTCATGATCCACCTCTGTTGTTCCTATCAACCGTGCCCGGGAAGAATCGGTTCCCGGCTAGTTCTTCTTGTCCACGAACTGCGGCGCGACCTCCAGATCGCGGATATACCGGACGATCTTGTTCGAGTGCTGCAGTTCCTTCAAGGCTTCCTTGAGTCAATCGTGGCGGCTGGTGGCGTACTCCTCGTTTTCCTTGACCAAT
>JAQVRW010000311.1 GCA_028700875.1 Candidatus Zixiibacteriota bacterium
GATTGTTAACCTTCGGCAGACCATGGAAAAGCCGCTGGGTCACAATTCCGGCGTTGCCGGAATCAGGACTCTGCGGGACATCAAGAGTATGCCTGCGAAATGGCCGCGATAATCAATCACCGTGCGATTTGCCGACCTCGGCCCATTTCCCGGCCGTAATCGGTCAACGTATAGCCGTCATAGAAATCATAATAATCGGTTCCATCCGGATGATCGTAAGTCGTGACGCCGACTTTGCCGGCATAGAATTCCCGCTTGATCAAACCCTGCGGAGCAAGATAATCATAGCCTTCGACCCCGCCATCCCATTGACCGTCGTTGTTGACATCCCAGAACCACCGGATGACAAAACAATCGAAGACGCCCGCCGGGACGGTTATCTGCTCCCGCCGGATGACTTTCTTGTCGATCCGCCACGGATTCCCATCGCTGGTGACGAAACGGTAGGTCCATTGAGAGCCGAGCTTCAGGGGGTAGGCATAGGATTTCGTGGATTCCGGCGGATCAGGCGGCGGATAAGGATCATCTTTATCCGCGAAGGCAATCCCGGCATCGAGAAAGGCGAACAACTGCGCGGAGGAATCGAATGTGTGGCCGGCGAATGTAAGTGTCGTCCCGGTCTGGTTGACTACGGGTCGCGGGGTGACACTGGTTATGATGGTATAGTCATATGTATAGAGGCCGTCCTCGGTGTTGTTGAGATAAACATGGCCGGTATAACGCTCCGCGCCGATCGACTCCCGGATGTAGAGATCATAAACATCGATGGTATCATAGATTATGAGCGGGGCGACGATCTCCACGATGGACCGACCGGTGTCGCGGAAGTATAGCTGCTCATGCTGCTCGTCGGCGTATGAATATATTTCGTGCCAGTAGTCCCAGCGAAGGCCGGCCGCGAGGGGATAGGTGAACGACCGGCCGGTCTTGAAATGCATCACCGGCGACGAGGCGACCGTGACGCCGTCGTGATATGCTTGCACCCGCCAGAAGTAAACGGTTTGAGGATCGAGCGAGCCGGGTGTAAACTTGTTGTCGTACAGCGAGTCGGCAATCAACGGCGGCCGGCTTTGAGTTCCGAAGAAGACATCATAATAATAGGGGGAAGCTTTGAGGGTATCGCCGGCATAGGCCCATTGAAGCGTCACGTTCAGGTTTTGATCGGTTGCGCCGTTGGTCGGAAAAATATCCTCGATGCCGGTTCCCGGGATCCCCGGACCGTTGGGGGAATCACATCCCGACAACGCCAGCCAGGCGATGGCCACGAAACAGATTCCGCCCAATCGGATAAGACCTTTGAAATCCATAATACCTCCCCGGTTTCATCGGCCGATGCAATTGTCATGACGGTTAGCCGCTATAATATGTGCAACTCGCGGTCACCTGTCAACCGGTTCGTCGCCGTTTACCGCGGCAGGGGGGTGAGGATATACAGCGCCCAACCTATATACTCGCGGAGCCAGCGCAGATAGGTGTCTTGCTCCTTGTCGAGCCATCCTCGCACCTGATCGTAGTCGGGATGGCGGGGATTCTCTTTCAACCAGGCAGTCAACCCCCGCCAGTTGGCGGCGTTGTACCGCGCCCATTCTTCCTCGCTGGAGCGAATCATGTATTCGAAGGTGAACCCTTCCGTGCGGGCCATGTCCAAAAGTTCATGCTCATAATAGAATTTCTCGTCCCGACAAAGATCATCCGGCACGTGCGGTTCCTTGATCCAGTATGGTTCCCCGATCAGGATTTTCCCGTTCGGCTTGATGGCCTCTTTCATCGCCCGGATCGCCTGTGGATACCCATGCCAGATGAAGCTGGCCCCCATGCAGGAGGCAATGTCGAACGCATGCTTCTCGAATTGATAGTCGGCCCCCTTGCCCTCCACAATCTCGATCTGCTTCGTCAGGCCTTTCTCGATCATCTTCAGGCGCGCCTTTGCCGCCGCCCTCGGACGGAATTCGATCCCGACGCCGATGACGCCGAATTGTTCGGCCCACATAGCCAACGGTTCGCCGGTTCCGCAACCGAAATCGATCAGGCGGGTGTGCGGGCCCAGTCCGAGGACATCGCCCGCCTCGATCACTTTTTCCCTGGAGCAGGGGTTAAGCAGCTCGATGTATCGTTCGGCGACATCGTACAGTTCATACCATTCCATATCATGTTTCCTTTTTGGCGTTCTTATGTCAATCGGGAAATGACGGTCCATTGCATCCAGATAGCCATGAGAAGAAATATGGCGATAAAGGCGGTCACGGCCGGATAGATGCGGCTTTGGTATCCCTGCCGAGCGGCGAAGAGACAGAAGACCGCGTGCAATACCGGAAGCACTCCGGCGGCCAGGGGGATTTTAAGGATAACACCGGTTGGTGCCGCGGGCCAGCGGTAGGCGGTGAAACCCCACAAGAGGGCATACAGCGCGACGATGATCGCCACCTGGAGATAAAGCCATGCGGCGCCGGTCGACTCGGTATCCGGGACGGGGATTTCGCTTTCGGTGGCGGCGCTCAAGGCGGTTCGATCGATTTCGCCGCACCACGAGGCGATCTCGCATCGCGGGCAACGCAGAAGTTTTCGGCCGAAGCCCTGCGGGCTGAGGAAATCGATCCAGGCGGAGATGGCGAACTCATGGCCGCAGGCGGGACAATGGTAGCCGCTGGTCCGGGCGTGCCAGCGCACCATCACGATCATGAGACCCAGAAAAATCAGCGTGATGAGCAGAGACGACCAGACCGCATGCGACAGCCGCGGCAGAATGAAAAACGCAACGATGAAGAGAATGACAACGGCCAGTCCGATCCACGTGCGCGATCGCATAGGTTTCCTCACCATGTCCGTTTAGGGGACAAAGTCGTTCGGTCCGTCCGGCCCGAACGATTCGGGCCGGACGGTTCCTACATACACCTATCAGAGGGCATCGTCAAGAAAAAACCGGGCCGTCCGGTATTACTCATGAACCTCAAGATACAACAAGCCGTGGTCCGAATAGTCTTTGATCCAGGCGTCTTTCTCCTGATCGGTTGTCTCCTGGGGCCAGCCCCGCACGGTGATTTCGGCGTCGCCGAAGAGGCGAAACTTGAGATGGTTGGCCGCAAAGACCTGATCCAGGTCGGATGCCGGGAGGGACGATTTCGTGCCGTTCCAGAACGTCGCTGGGGCGTCTTTGGACAGGCGACGCATGTCGTTTTTCTTCCGGGCCGCTTCCCGGTCCATGCGCTTCAGTTCAAAATCCGCCGCGATGCTCTGGTCGAAGGGATATTCGAGCCCCATGGTGTTGAGATCGCCGAGAAAAATATAGTTGGCTTTTCCCGGCCCGCCGGCCGCTTTGTCGAGAGTGGTCCGGAACTTGAGAGAGCGCAAAAACATCTCGTCGCGTTTTCCAAACCCGCCGGGATCGGTGCCGCTGGCCGTGTGCAGGAAAAGAATCGGGTAATTTTTGCCCCCGACGGTGACCGTCAGCAGGGTGCCCGGCCGGTACCCCGGATTGCCCTCTTTGAACTCCACTTTTTGGGTGACAAAGGGAGTCATGTCTTTTTTGGCGCCCACCAATATCTCCTGCGTCTCGGGGCTTTCGGTAATGAAGAACGAATACGACGGCATCGTCGTGACCAGGGCAGTGAACACCGTTTTTCCCTCAACCTCGTACAGCCCAAAAGCATCCGGCTTCTGCCGGGCGAGGAAATCGATGACGCGATTGATCCGTTTCGGATCATCCTTGAAATGCTCCACATTCCATGAAGCCAGCGAAAAGACTTTTGGCATACCTCCTCCTTCACGAATGGATGCCCAATTGACTCCGCGTGGGAGCTGTCGGTCGCCGATGAATGTGCTATGCGGAGAATAACTTGTGGCGGAAACTGTTGTTGCCCTACCCCATATACGGGCGGCGGTTATTTTCGATCAAGAAATTAAGGTTGTCGCGCCGACTTTCTTCGGCATCAGTGATTGCCCCTGCGCAAGCGGACATATATATTGCGCCGCTATGGATAGACTCCTGGATGGACTCAACGACCGGCAGCGTGAAGCGGTGGCTCACACCGAGGGACCGCTGTTGGTGGTGGCGGGGGCCGGATCGGGCAAGACCCGTGTTTTGACTCATCGCCTGGCGCATATCATTTCCCTGCAAAAGGCCCGGCCATGGGAGGTCCTGGCGGTCACGTTCACCAACAAGGCCGCCGGGGAAATGCGGACCCGGATTGAGGGGCTGTTGGGGTTTGATATCAGCCGCCTGTGGATTTCCACGTTTCATTCCTTCTGCGCCCGGTTTCTACGGATGGAGGCGACCAAGCTGGGGTATCCGGCCAATTTCACGATCATCGACGACGACGACACGCGGTCGCTGGTGAGTCGATGT
>JAQVRW010000312.1 GCA_028700875.1 Candidatus Zixiibacteriota bacterium
CGCCTGCGATAATTGCCCCTTGTCCCCCAACCCTGACCAGACCGACGGTGACGGCGACGGGGTCGGCGACGCCTGCGACAATTGCCCGATCATAGTCAATTCCGATCAAATTGACAGCGACACGGACGGCTTGGGCGACAGCTGTGACAATTGCCCGTTCGTGATCAATCCCGATCAGATTGATGCGGACGCCGATGGTTTGGGTGATGCTTGCGATTTCTGCCCCAACGATTCGGCCAATGACGGCGATGGCGACGGCGTTTGCGGAGACGTGGATAATTGTCCCACAATTGCCAATACCGATCAGCTTGACAGCGATACCGATGGGCGGGGCGATGCCTGCGACAACTGCCCCGTGGCCGCCAATCCCGATCAGGCCGACCAGGACGGCGACGGCGTCGGCGATGTTTGCGATAATTGCCTGACGACAATCAATCACGAGCAACTTAACTCGGACGCCGATTCCCTGGGCGACGCATGCGACAACTGTCCTTTGATTGCCAATCCTTTCCAGGCCGACGCCGACGGCGACAATATCGGCGATACCTGCGATTCCTGCCCCAACGACTCCGCTAATGATGGCGACGGCGACGGCATCTGCGGCGATATCGACAACTGTCCGACCGTGGCCAATGTTGATCAACAAGATTTTGATGGTGACGGGATCGGCGACGCATGCGATACCTGTACCGACGGCGACGGCGACGGGTTCGGGAATCCCGGTTATGCCGCCAATACCTGCCCGGTCGACAACTGTCCCGATATTTCCAACCCCGACCAATTGGACATCGACATCGACGGCATCGGTGACGTCTGCGACAACTGTATCGACACCGATGGGGACGGTTTCGGCAACCCCGAATTTGCGACCAATACCTGCCCGAATGACAATTGTCCCACCGTCTCCAATCCGGAGCAGTCGGATTCCGATGGCGACGGTATCGGCGATGCCTGCGATCTTTGCCCCGGCGATACGATCAACGATCCCGATCTCGACAACATCTGCGCCGTAGTGGACAACTGCCCGTTTATCTATAATCCGGATCAGGGCGACGCCGACGGCGACGGTATCGGCGACATTTGCGAAAGCGGCGACACCGTCTATATAGACGTGACCGAATCGGGCTTTACGGGACCGAAGGATACGCTCTGTTCCGGGATTCATTACGAGTTCCGCATTTGGCTCAAGAACACGGTGCGTTTGGGGGGTATGAGTACCGGCTACGAAATTTCGAGCCCGGATAGTGTCAGTTGGACCTGGAAACGAATATCCGGCGGGTGGGGCCCGACAGGCATAAACTCCGGCAAAGCCTGCGTGACCGTCCCTGTCGGCTGCCGCATGTATCCCCCATATATTATCTGGGATCTGGGCGGGTTTATCATAAAGGAAGAAGACATGGACGGCCTGGCCGCCGATACCATCCTGCTGGGCGGACTGGGTCTCGATTATGGGGTTCAACCGGGTCCTTTGGAGCACATGATTTCCCTTCACTTTATACCCACTGTCGCCGCCGGAAGCTATGGGACCATATGTATCGACAGCATCTTTGTGCCCCCCTCCGGCGTATTCGCTTTCGTGGATTTTGAAGGCCGGACGTTCGCCCCGGATATCTATGGCCCGTTTTGCTGGACGGTGGCTTCCATGCGCGGAGACGCCAACGGCGACGGAAAGACCAATGTCGGTGACGCCGTCTTCCTGATCACATACATATTCAAATCCGGCCCGCCGCCGGAGCCGCTTTCCGCCGGCGATATCAATGGCGATGGAGCTATCAACGTCGGCGATGCCGTGTATCTGATCAGTTATATTTTCCGGGGCGGCGCTCACCCCTGCTGCCGATAGACGGCCAACGGCGGTCCGGCCAGGCCTCCAAACAATTTCCGTCCTCGAATATTTGGTCTGCGGTTATTGCCCGCGCAACAAGTGATGGTTCAGGTACGCTTTTCCCTTCGGCGTCAATTCATAGTAGGTATGATTCCGGTGTTTGATCCATTTCCCGGCTACGATATTCCTGCGGTATTGTATCATCGTGGGCTCCACTCGGACAAGCAGCCCGAGATGACGAAGTCTGTCATGACGCTCGAAGACCGCCGTCGCATCCAGGCGAAGAGCGCCGGCAACCGCCAGCGAATAGTCCACGCCGAGTTTGGCATGATGGTCAAGGATACGAAAATCGATTTCATCCAATAGATTGAAATCATCGCCGGGCCGGAATTCCTCGGCGGCGACGATCTCATTCCATTCCAGCGTCACAATACGGTCCGGTTCGACTTTAGACAGGGCCGCGCATCCGGCCCGATGGACCTTGATCGGTCCATCGTGACTACAATACCCGATGATACGTTCCCCTTGCGCCGGTCGACAGCAACGGGCCAGGAGATAATCGTCTTTGAGCTTCATGTCGGGCCGGGACTACTCTCTGGCCGGGTACCCAACGGGCATAATGAGTATTGCCGCTTCTTCCGCACCGTCGATCCCGATGATGTCATTGACGGCCCGGTTAATGAAAGCCCCGACCGCGACCGTCCCCAGACGCAGAGCCGTCGCCGCCAGGTAGATATTCTGGCAGATAGAACCGGCTTCGATATAGCTGTAGCGATACCCCCGATCGGCGTATTTTTTCGTGGACCGTTCAAACCGAGCGGTCAGGATAAAGTTTACCGGCGCCGCTCCCACGAATTCCTGGTCGAGAGCGGCCGACTCCAGGCGTCCGGCAAAATCACCTTCCGATAAAAGCGCCAAACTGCCGTCGGCAACCTGGAAATGGTATATCCCCGGCTTGAGGGAGTCAATCGCGGCGGCGATGACGTAGATCTCAATCGGAAACAACGCCCCTCCGGACGGTGCCGACCGCAACTCGTATTTTCCCATACTATGGGTCAGGCCATCGGCAGCCGTCAACAAAGCGCTGAGCTGAGCCAGAGTCAGTGAATGTCCCGCAAAACTGCGGATGGATTTGCGTTCGGCGATCGACTCAGCCAGCGGTTTGGAAAGAAGGTCCGGTTTGGGTAATGCGGTGACCGGTTTTCGGGGGTAGTCTTTGTAGAGAGGAAGATTGCGGCCATGGGAGATATTGTTGCCGACGAATCCGCTTTCGGTGTGGGCCGTTTCCCGATGGAATCGCGGGCCGATCGACAGCGAATCCCCCTGCCCGAAAGACACGGCCGCCAGCGCCGTCGTCAACGCCGGGACCATCCACAAAGCGACATATTTCATACTCTCCCCCCGCAGTTGATAATGAAATTGTGTCCCGATGAGCGAGCGCCGCCGGGAAATCCCGGCGGCGCAAAAGGCGTCAGCTGTTGTAGTACATCTCGAATTCGAACGGAGTGGGCCGGATTCTGATCTGGGCCACTTCCTTGCGCTTGAGACCGATCCAGTTTTCCAGAAGATCTTCGGTGAATACGCCCCCCTCCAGCAGATAATCATGATCCTGCTCGAGGGCTATGAGAGCCTTGTTCAGCGACGTCGGCAGCTGATGAATCTTGGCCAATTCATCGGGATGCATATGATCCAGGTTTTTATCCAGAGGCGGCCCCGGATCGATCTTGTTCTTGATGCCGTCCAGTCCGGCCATGAGCATGGCGGCAAATCCCAGATAGGGGTTCATCGTGCCGTCCGGAGGCCGGAACTCAAACCGCATCATTTTCGGATCGCGCTGATACCCTGGGATCCGGATGCAGGCGGTGCGGTTGCCGACCGCGTAGGTGCCGGCGACCGGAGCCTCGAAACCGGGAACCAGCCGCTTGAAGGAATTCGTCGATGGATTGGTAAAGGCCAGAAGCGAATCCACGTGTTTCAGGATGCCGCCGACATAGTACAAGCCGATATCCGACAGGCGGCCGTGACCGGATTTACTATAGAAACGCGAGCCATTGGCATCTTTCAAATATTGGTGCACGTGCATCCCCGAGCCGGGTTCATTGAACAACGGTTTGGGCATGAACGTGGCCGATTTCTTCACTCGGAAGCATTCGTTTTTGACGAAATATTTCGTCAACATGGACCGGTCGGCCATCACCAGAAGCGGCGCAAACTCAACTTCGATTTCGTGCTGTCCCCCTCCCCCGACCTCATGGTGGTGGTACTTCAGCTCCACGCCGACTTCCTTCAGCATGGAAGCGATAGTCGACCGGAGGTTGTACGTCCGGTCCATCGGCGGAGCGACATGGTATCCCTTTTTGTACGGTATCTTGTACCCCAGGTTTTCCTCGTCATCCGGGGCGTTCCATTCGGCTTCCATGGAGTCGATGAAATAGAAGGCCCGGTCCGGTCCCTGGAAGATATTGACCTTGTCAAATACATAGAACTCGA
>JAQVRW010000313.1 GCA_028700875.1 Candidatus Zixiibacteriota bacterium
AAAAGCGACGTGGGTGCCGCTGGTTATGGTTGGTCTCCTGATTTGGGCGGGCGTGTGGCCCGCCCAAGTCTATCGGCATGATTTGCCCTCTTTCGAGGAAGTCTACAATATCTAGCCGGCGCTGAAAACCTGGATTTATGCCGCCGACGGCACTCTCTTACAGGAGTACTTCAACCAGAATCGAACGCTGACCCCCTTTGCCGAGATTCCTCCCCATATGGTCAAAATGCTGATCGCGGTGGAGGATCAGGAATTTTACGACCACTGGGGGATCAATCCCCGCCGAATTCTGGTGGTGGCCTTCGAAAACCTGCTCAAGATGAAAATCGAGGCCGGCGCGTCCACGATTACCCAGCAGCTGGCGCGGATGTTGTTTCTGAATCGCGAACAAACCTACACCCGCAAGATCAAGGAAGCCCTGACCGCCATCAAGCTGGAACGGACCTATTCCAAGAATGAAATTCTGGAAACCTATTTGAACCTGTACTATTTTCACCGCGCCTACGGCATCGCGGCCGCCGCTAGTGTTTTTTTCAACAAGAAACCATCCGAATTGACCATCAACGACTGCGCCATCCTCTTGGGCATGCTCAAGGGACCGACCATCAATTCCCCCTTCAACAACCCGGATAAATCGCTACAAGCCCGCAACCGGGTGTTATACGCTTACTACAAATATGGCGGCATTTCCAAGGACCAATATGAATCGTTGAAGGATCAACCGCTGGATGTCAATCCCCAGCCGGAAGAGGTGAGCGGCGCCCCCTATTTCACCGAGTATATCCGCCAGTATATCGAAAACACCTACGGCACCGACAAGTTGTACAACGGCGGCCTGAAAGTCTATACCACCCTGGACTTGCCGTTGCAGCAGTCCGCCGAAGAAGCAATGACCCGGCATCTGGATTCCCTGCAACGCATGGTTGAGGCCCGCCACGATTCCTACGACCCCAATTATACCTTCGTGGTCATGAAAGACGGTGTCCGTACGCATATCTACAAGCGGATCGAGGGAGCCGCCATCTCGATCGACAACAAAACCGGCGACATCCTGGCCATGGTTGGCGGACATGATTTCGACAAGACACAATTCAACCGCGCCACCCAGGCTCTTCGGCAACCGGGCTCGACCTTCAAGCCGTTCGTCTATACGGCGGCCATCGACAACGGCTGGACGCCCGATTCCATTCTCTTCGACAATTCCATCGTCCTGAACATCCCCGGTAGCCCCGACTGGCGGCCGCGCAATTTCGACGGCGAATACATGGGCCGCATGACCATCCGGGAAGGATTGAAGCTTTCGCGCAACATGATCGCCATAAAGCTGCTCCTCAAAATCCGTCCGGAGCTGGTCGTGTTCTATGCCCAGCAGATGGGAATCACCAGCCCCTTGCGGCCGGTGCCGTCGCTGGCCATCGGGACCAGCGAGGTCCATCTGGACGAGATCACTTCCGCCTATACCGTCTTTCCCAATGGCGGCATCAGAATACAACCGCGCGCTATCCTCAAGATCGTGGACCGGTACGGTAACATCCTCGAAGACAACAGCGCCATCAAGAAGGAAGAAGTCTTAAACGAGCAAACCGCCTACATTATGGTCAACATGTTGCAATCGGTATTGGAACCGGGCGGTACCGGCGCCGGCACTCGCTACCGGGGATTTGCCCGCCCGGCAGGCGGCAAGACTGGCACCTCGGACAACTTCTGCGACACCTGGTTTATAGGCTTCACCCCGCAGATTACCACCGGCGTCTGGATGGGTTTCGATGACAAGACTTCGATCGGACACAACATGACCGGCGCGGTCAACGCCTTGCCGGTCTGGACCCAAATCATGCTGACCGCCCACCGCGACCTGCCTCAGGAAGATTTCCCCATCCCGCCGGGAATCGTCATGGCCGACGTCTGCGAGGAAAGCGGCAAACTGGCGACCGTCCATTGTCCCACTATCATGCGAGAGATTTTCACCGAGGCCACGGTGCCCACGGACAGTTGCGCCGTGCATACAAGGGGCGGCCCCTACACTTCCGACCGGTATCGCAACGTCTTGCCTGACACAACATCCGGTTCAATCCGTTTCTAATCGGAATAGCGGTCTCTCGGCGGCAACTTCAATCCCGGGAATTACTTGAGGGGCCTCTTTTTCCGCCGGCCTTCCCCGGTTTCCGGCCGATATAATCTCCTTGACAAGACCGGCCGACAATCTATATTATTCGCCGCGTCTGGAAAATACGGCCGGAGTGGTGAAACTGGTAGACGCAGGGGACTCAAAATCCCCCGATGGCAACATCATGTCGGTTCAAGTCCGACCTCCGGCATAAATATAAAGGGGACGGCCGTCGGCTGTCCCCTGATTTTTTTGGAACCCTTTCCGTCTCATTTACGGGCAACACGGCGCCGAGCCGCCGCGAAATATATAAGCGATGAGATATATCGCATCGGTCCCTCTTGTGTATTATCTCAGCGGTGTTGGACGCGGGGGCGGAGGGTTTTAAAACGCCACTCCGACATCGGCGTCCACCCCTTTGTATGAAGACGAATGACGGGACGATCTTATTGCGTACAAAAACTACCTGTTTTGTCGTCCTTTATGCACAGATTCAGGCAACGGCCCATGCCCGACGCAAACAAGCTTTGGACGCTCTTGGAATCGAAACAATGGTGCAGGAAGTCATAAAAAACAGAGGACGGCAACGCCGTCCCCTGTTTCATATCGACCGATTTTACCGCTTCATCTGTTAGCGGTCACGAGGTTATCCCCAGTTACTTCGCTCCGACGAACTGCCGGGCATAATACACAGAGGTGAGCTTCTCCCCGGTTGCCCGTTCGATCATTTCGTTCCAGGGGTATTTCTTGCCCGGATGAAACACATTGTCCACGAAATATTGCCCGATCTTCGGATCGCCTGCAAAACCAAGGCTGAAGGGATCAGGCGCATTCAAGATCTTGCGGCCGATCGTTTCCGTCAACTGGGAGGCCAGCAACTCGGCGATAAGGTAGTTGTGATAATACACCGGCGTGGAAGCGAGGTGGATCTTTGATGCCCAGTCGGGTTCGTCCCGTCCCGGCAGAGGTGTCAACCCCTGATACTTCTCGACGAGGGCACACCAGAGCTTATTGAGGTCCTGGTCCGGATTTTCGTAAAGCCCCCTTTCGAAGCGAACCATCACCTGGGCCCACCGGCTGAAGACCAATTGTTCCAGACGCAACGTCCGTTTGCAATCGCCGGCCACTTTGTCGACTTCCGCTTTCGGCACGCCCACAACCTGATTCAACCATTGTGGATTGCTGGCCAGTCGGCCAAAGAAATTGGCCACTGCCTCGGTCGTGAGAGAATGCGCCGCATCACGCAGAAGCCAGGGCGCCTGGCGGTCGCTGTAATATGAGTATATGCCGTGGCCCAATTCATGAAGCATCGTGTTCATCCAGTAATAGTCGGGCCGCACGTTGCAGATGGCGCGGACATCGCCGGATTGGTCGATGTCATAACACTCGGCGTGCTGATATTTTCCAGGGCGTTCATACAGGTCACTACGGGCCAGGATGCTGTCCACCGGCACGCCGATCCCGGCGTAGTAGGTGCGAGTGAGAGCCACCGGATCCTTGTCACGATAAAAGCCGTCGAGATCGACGTGGTAAATCGTCGGCGCTTCCTGGAAAAAGCGATTCTGGTAATGCCAGGGCCGCAACTGGTCCTTGGTCACGCCGTACCGGATTGCCAGGGCGGAATCGATTTCCCCTTTGAGTTCGGCAAAGGCGCCGGCGGTCAGGCTGTCCAATTGGTCGAACAGGGAAGCGATCTCGGCCGGATCCTGCTCGCCGAGCCTCAGCTCCATCTCATAGAAGTTCGCAAAACCGAGCGATTGCGCGGCCTGGTTGCGGAGTTTGGCCAGTTCGACCAGATCGCCAACGACCACCCGGCCGATCTGCTTGCTTGCTATCCAAGTCGCTTCGAGTTGGCCTGAATCCGTGGAATACCGCAGGATGGAATCGACCTGGTTGTCGTTCAGCGTCTGTTCCCCCACCTGAACACGGTAAGTATTGAACTTTTGCTCGATCAATGTCTGGCGGCGAACTAATTCCTCGAGTATTTTCGGGTCGACCTGGTTGCCCAGGTACGACAGGTAGATGATTTCCAATTGTCTCATAAGCAAAGGATCCGTAATCTGCCCGGATTCCCGGAACGCCTTTACGTGGGCGAATGCCGCTGTATCGGAATAGATCTTTTCCAGCGCGACTTCCGCCTGGATCGACTTTTCGTAGTCCTCTTCCTTGCCCGAAACCGTCG
>JAQVRW010000314.1 GCA_028700875.1 Candidatus Zixiibacteriota bacterium
GGTAGCTCGAGAACTTCCGGCCCTGATTGTCGAAGATGGTCAAAAAGTAGGGGAAGTCGGGCGGGATGGTCGCCGACACGCCGCGCACGAGAGAGACGATATGAACGGTGTCGCCGGGCCGATAGACGCCCCGGTCGGTATAGATGAACGCCTCGTATCCAGATGACAGGTAGGGCCGACCGGCGACATCGAAGTCGCTGATCGGCAGGAGCGTTTCATCGAGACGCAGGTACGACAGGTCGCCGTCGCGAACGCCCGTGATGACGAACGGTTCGAACCCGGCCAGTTTGTCTTTGATGTTTTCGAAGACGGCCAGGCCGCGCGAATCGGTTTTCCCTTCCACCAGCGTCTGGTTGTTCTTGCTCAGCAACGCAATGGTGACACCGGACAATGGTTCGGAATCGGCCAGCGAATTGGCCCAGACCATGAGGTAGTCGCCGGACAACCGGGCCGACAGGCCGATATCGGTTATCATGGCATAGCGAGTGTCGGCGATCCAGCGCTGTTCCTTGTCTCGCACCGAGACCTTGAATATCCCCCGGGCGGTCGGGCCGACGATACCCTTGACATCGATGGTGGTCGTCAGGTGCTCGTTGAGCCGGGAATCAAGGGCCATTTCTTTGATCAGAAGCGAGCGGCCATAAAGACTCGACCCGGATCCCCCTCGGTAGTAATTGCCGTAACCGGAGGTCAGAAAATAGACCAGATTGTTGGCGAAGACCTGTTCGACCTCGACAGCTATCTTATTGATATTGGTGGTCTTGAATTCCATCAGACCGTTGCCCAGCCGGGGAAGGAATGTCGCCCGGGAGGTGAAGGCGACGGAGGGTCGCAGATCCCCGATTTTAACCTTGGTCGAGAAATCCTGTTCCAGCACGGCGCCGATGGTCGAGGGAAGTCCCTTGGCGATGGAGACGGTGTAGGTTTCGCCGGGGGTGAAATTCCCTCGCAGGACCAACCCATGATAGTAATCTTCCAGGACGAAATCGGTCGGCGGGTCTATGGTGATAAACGGCTTAGCTTCTTCTATGGCCAATCCGCCCGAGACGGAGATGATGATGACGCCGCTTTCATCGCCCTGGTTGCTGGTCACGGATTGGATGACCAGCCGTTCCTTCGGTTGCACGATGGAGGAGGTCGTTATGGGCTCGGCCAGCGGAAGCCCGCAGTTTTGACACTCCAGGCCGGAGGCGATAGTCATTGTATAGGTTTGGGCGGACTTGGTGCGGGGGAATGATTCGGTGACCAGTTCAAACATTGTGGAATAGCCAGGTTTTTGCCCCAGTTCTGTTGTCGCCGAACCCGGCCGGGCCGGTTGTGCCTGGCCGGCCGGCCAGACGGAAAAATAAAGCGAGGACTTGACGGCGTTTTTGTCCCCCTTGACGGTAATGCTTTTCTGAAGTTTTTCCGGGTCGACGGGATAGTTGAATCGCAGGCGGCCGTTCAAACGAACCGATCCGCGGACGGCCGGATCGGCGTCATAGTACAATCGGGCGTCGGTCAGCTTCAGAAGCGGTGTCTGGAAACGATAGACTTCCTTGCTGATGATCTTATATCCGCTGATCCAGGTCTTGTCCGATTCGACCCGCACGACATACTTCGTGGCTGGAAGCAGTTCGGCATCGGGAAAGAAGCGCAGGACGTCGGATTCCACCCATCGGGCCAGTCCCCGAATCTCCGGCATGAACACCAGCGGCGGGTCCAGAACGGGTTTGTCGAGGCTGTCTTTGGAGACCATCTCTTTGGAAAACTTGATGGTGAAATTGGTCGTGCGGTCGACATTCCCGGTCGGTTCGAAGGAGACGACCCGGATCTCGTTGTCGGGATAACTAGTGGAAACGGCCGCAAAAACGGTTACCAACAGCGCGACGGCCAGCAGGCTGATGCCGATTGATCGATATGGATGCGAAATCGCCTGCGTCCCCAATTTACGAAACAGTCTGGACACCGCTGCCTCCCCTCATATAATTGTTCCCGCATCCCCGGCCGGGGATCGATTATGATCGGATGATTATTTCCCGCGATGCCGCACCGCCTGCCGCCGGGACGGCGACATTTTGGTGATTTTCTTCCTGCAAGTGACGTATCAGTATAAGAAACCTTTGATGGGCAATCAAGCGTAATCCCTATCACCGGCGATGGTTTAGCGGGTGGCGGGAATTTTTCGGCAAACAGGAAGAAAAAAACTTGCGCGGTCGTTTCAATATACGGTAATAAAGACATGTTTTGCCCGAAATCCATGATTCGCCGGCAAATCCGGGGCGGAGTAGTCCTCGCGGTATTTATCTTTCTCGTTCTGTTCCAGACTCCCGCGATACAGGCGGTGGGGTTGAACGGCCGGGTGAGTTCTGATTTTTATGTCACCGACGAGAACGACACCACCCATGTCCGCCCCTTTGAACGTCTGCGGGCCGACCTTCTAGCCTGGAAAGGCGCCGGAAAAGAATCTCTGACATTCCACACCTATCTGCGCTGGACCGCGGACTGGTCGAAAAGTACGCTGCGCGACCCCCAAACGTTCGTCTATGATGCCTACCTGAAATTGACTGGAATGCCGAAAGGGACGGTAATTCGTCTGGGTCGGCAATTTGCCTATAACAGCGTCGGGAGCGCCCTGCTGGACGGGGTGCGCCTGCAATACCAGGGGAACCGGCGGTTTCAGGTGGATATGTTCGGCGGCAGCACCGTGTCGGCAAGCGATCCGGAAAAGATACAAACCCCGGCCGATTTCTCCGTGGTTGGAGGGCGGCTGTCGACACAGCCGGTCCGGTCGCTTCGTTTGGGATTGAACTGGATCATGCGCCGTATGGATGGTTTCACCGCCACTCATCGCGTGGGCCTCGACGCCGAAACCGAGATCGATCATGTCCGGCTGTACGGCCGGGCCATATATAATGTGGTCGGCCTTCGCGTGGGCGGGCTTTTGATGCGAGCTTCGTATGCGCCGCCCAAGTGGTATCTGTCGGGCGAGTTCGACTGGCGGGAACCATCGGTATCGGCCAACTCGATTTTCAGTTTGATCGATTTCCATCGCTATAAGGAAACCCGTTTCGAAGCCCAACGGAAAGTCTGGCGGCGGTTGGCGGCGGTGGGGCAGTTACATGTCGGCGTGTTCGACAGCGATGATTCCTGGCGTATCGGGGTCGGCATGCGGGCCGACAACTTTTCGGTCGTCTGGCGCCATCAAAAGGGGTACGGCGGGATAAACGACGGTTTTTACGGTTATGCGAATGTTCCTCTGGGGCGGCGTTGGGAGTGTTTCGCCACCGCCAATGCCGGGCGGTATCGTATCCAGGAAGAGCAGGTCGACCGAAGTGATGCCTATTCCGGGAGTCTGGGGCTTCTCTGGCGGCCGGGACATGGTTGGCTGGCGCGCGGCGAAGGGCAATACCTGCGGAACGCGGTGGAGAAAAAGGATCTGCGCCTGCTGTTGCGGATAAGCAAAGATTTTTCATTTGGCGATAAAACGGGGATCGGAATGTTATGAAACGGGTCGGCCACATCCTGATGTTGATGATTCTGTTTCTGGTTCTGGCCGAATGGTTGAGCGGAGGCGATTCTCCGGCGAAATCGACAGCTGCGCCCAGCGACATCATCTTTCCGCATGATCCGCACGTGGTCGATCAGGGGATGGCCTGCCTGACGTGTCATGTCGCGGCCGACAGCAGCACTCATGCCGCCGACAAGCTTTTCCCGACTATGGACATCTGCGGTACCTGCCACGATATCGAGGATGAGAAAGGATGCGGCCAGTGCCATCGTTATCCGGAGGAGCCCTCGGCCTCCCCCATCCCGGAACGGTCGATCCGGTTTAATCATCAGGTGCATATCAAGAAGGGAACTGCTTGTACCCGTTGTCACGACGGGATCGGGCAAAGCACTCAGCCGGGGCCCGCCTTTATGCCGACCATGAACGTCTGCCTGGATTGCCATGATGGGAGCACGGCGGGCAAAACGTGCGTTCTCTGCCATGGCGACCGGATTACGCTGGGTGATATTCATCCCATCGGGTGGCGGCACGCCCATGCCGAACGAGCCGCGACCGACAGCACCTGGTGCCGGGGATGTCATCGGCAGGAACGATTCTGTCTCGACTGCCATCGGGGAGACAACACGCAAGGGAATATCCATGAGTTGAATTACGCTTTCAATCATGGTTTGGATGCCGGGAGCAAGGAAGCGGATTGCGCCCGGTGTCACGAACGGAAGACGTTCTGCGTCGGCTGCCATGAAGGCGAAAACCGGATGCCGCTGTTGCATTCCACGGCCGGATGGTTAGC
>JAQVRW010000020.1 GCA_028700875.1 Candidatus Zixiibacteriota bacterium
GCCTCTATAAGGCGGTCCAGTAAAAGTGTTTTTCGATCTTCCTCCCTATTCGGCATAATATTTGTGATTGTGCGGAAACCGGCATCTATACTACCTTCCCGGAGAAGATAGGCTTTTTACAAAGAAGCGAAATGATTCATACGAGTACTCCAAAAACTATCACTTTGCCAATCATTGAGTTCTGTAAGAGTATTGATGGCGAGAATGCGCCGATATACATTCCTGTCGTTGCCGATCCGGAGGCGTTAATAATGGATTGCCGTGACAATGTGATGAGGAGAATAGGACAATGCGGGGGGGCTATCCAATTCGGATGGGCAATATGGGAATGGCCCAAAGTGCTTTTAGAGGCAGAATTTCATGCGATTTGGCAATCGCCAGAGGGAGAATATATTGATATTACTCCTAAACCTATTATGGTAGAAAGAATTTTGTTCTTGCCTGACAATATTCGGCGATATGACGATAATTGGGATGGGAAAAGATACTTGAATGTCCGCCGTCCGCTTACCCGTGACCCAATTGTCAAAGAATACATACGAACCTTTGATGAGTACGATCGCTGTATCGAAGAAAATTCTACTGCGCTCAGTGTAGATCCAAAAGTTGATGGTATCAGTTCCTATTTCCAATCGGAAATCGCTCGTCTTTATCTCCAAATTCTCCAGAGTCAGGAACCAGCAAACTGCAAAGGCAAAATAATGCAGGCGTCAGCACCGAACAGAAACAGCCCTTGCTCATGTGGTAGCGGGAAGAAATATAAGAAATGCTGCGGTAAGGGATAATGGGACAATGGGGCAGGATCGCCGCGTGGCCTGCCTCTTTAGAGGCAGGGTTATGTGAGTCTCCATTGCTTCAAACAATTATACCAGGTGGCCCATCATTCATGATGGGCTTTTCTTTGTTTGCACGAGATTTCCCCCACCACCTAAAGGGGCAAGCCACCGCTACTCCTGCTCCACTATCGGCAGATGCGCGCGCAACGGTTTGTCCTCGCGGAATCCCAACGCATAATCGGCCTGCATCAACGTATGAATCTCCCGCGTGCCTTCGTAAATCGATGCCCCTTTCGAGTTGCGGTAGAACCGCCCGGTGCCCCACCCAGAGTTCGCCGCAGGCGAACGGCGGGTGGGTTTTCATTTTATGACACAAAGGTTGATTTTGTAATTCTGCGGGGTGCCCGCCGCTTGCGGTGGGATAAGTTATTCCATTATATTATGATATAGCACCGGATATTCGCAATTACGACCGTCCACTCCGTCTCAGTACGCGGGAGACAACTTTTTCAACATCCCCTAAAGGCCGGGTGGCCCATCATTTATGATGGGCTTTCTTTTCTTCTGCGCCCGGTCTGCCCGCGGTGAACTTTGTGCGGAACACCAGGCAACTACGAAGGGAATCCCTGGAATTTGTCGGGTGGCAGGTTCAGACGATTGACGGCGGCGGAAAACTGCGACGCCAACTCCTCCGGGTGCATGATCGAACCGAGGTCGATACTCCTCGGATGACCCTGTTCCGGGATGATGCGAATCGCGGCTGGTGAGTATTCGACGACGGCGATAGCATCCCACTCCAGCCGGAATCGCGACCACAGCGACATCCGGACATCGATCCCGGCCGAATCGACAACGATGCGAGGTTTGGGCATGATGCGCGAGCGAAAGAACGAAAAGCGCGGGCGGAGGAAACCGATGGCTATCGTCAGGAGAGCCACAAACAACCAGGCCACCGCCAGACGAGTACGACCCTCAAAGTACTTATTCAAGCTCTCCATGCTCAGGACCAATCCGGCCATCAAGTCCACCCAGGGAAATGGAGAATGCCGTCCCTTATGGATGTGCAAATATTCCAGAATGAGGGCAATAATCAATCCGACCGCCAAAACGGCCTCGATTATCATGAGCCACTTGTGCGGGCTGTCATGCCCGGTCAATACGGTCAGGGCCGTCGTTAAAAGCGCCACGGCCGCCATGAAGTGCTGACCGAGCATTCCGCGCAACGAACGTTTTGTTTGTAAATGAATGACTATCGGCTCCATGACGTCTTTCCCCGACATAACTGTTTCAAAACATCCCGCCTGTTGGCGGCATAATTGGCCACCCTGTTGCCTGCCAACGAAGGCGCGCTGGGCGGATAAGGCAACATATTACACATAAGAATATCCCGATTCCGCCCAAAAATTCATCTTGCCGGACCGAAACGAACCCAAATCGCCGTTTGCTGGGTTGTTGGCGTATTTGTTAACGGGCGGCACATTCAAACTCGTTTGGATGTGCCGGGATAGCGCAAACCACGGGAGGCTTCTTCCCGTCCAAACAAGTTTGGGCGGGCCACCCGACATGAGTTGACCGGCCCCGTTTTCCCCCTTTCCAGGCCGTACCCCGACATCGTATACTTATCGCATAACCGGCGCTTTGGAGGAGAGTATGGCCAAATCATATAAAATGTATCTGGCGGGTCAGTGGCGGGATTCGAAGAAAAAGATCAAAGTCTTGTCATCATACGACGACCATCCGGTCGGCAATGTCGCCGCCGCCGGGCCGGATGATTATACCGAGGCAATCGACGCCGCCGAAAAGGTATTTTCAGTCACGCGCGAGCTTCCCTGCTACGTCCGTGAACGGATCTGCCGTCAGGTAGCCGATGGCCTGGAAAAAGGGAAAGAGAAGTTCGCCCAAACCATGGCCCACGAGATGGGGAAAACGATCCGCGACGCCCGTTTGGAGGTCGGCCGGGCGGTCAACTGCTTCCGGGTCGCCGCCGAAGAAGCCAAACGTATCGGCGGCGAGATTGTCGATCTGGACTGGACAACCGGGTCGGAGGAACGGGTCGGGTTGGTGCGTCGTTTCCCTGTCGGGGTGGTAGCAGGGATTTCGCCGTTCAACTATCCCCTCAACCTGATGGCCCACAAGGTCGCCCCTGCTATCGCCTGCGGTTGTCCGATTATTGTTAAACCGGCCTCCAAGACCCCGATCATCGCGCTTCAACTGGCGGAATTGATCGACGCCACCGAACTTCCCAAGGGCGCGTTGTCGGTCCTGCCGGGATCATCAGCCGACGCCCGGCCGTTGATCGACGACGACCGGGTCAAGCTGATCACCTTCACCGGATCGCCCGAGGTCGGCTGGTGGATCAAAGCCAACGCCGGCCGCAAAAAAACGGTGCTGGAGCTGGGCGGCAACGCCGGAGTGGCGGTGGCCGATGACGCCGATTTGGATTATGCCGTGTCGCGTATCGCCACCGGCGCATTCGGCCACGCCGGGCAAAGCTGCATCTCGGTGCAACGGATATTCGTGCATGAAAAGATATATGACGCCTTCGTGACCAAAATCCGGGCAGCGATGAAGAAGATCAGGATGGGCGACCCGCTGGACGAAACCACCGATCTGGGGCCGATGGTGGACACGGAGTCGATCGACCGGACGATGCTGTGGATCAAAGAGGCAATCGCCTCAGGCGCCTGGGTTCTGGCGGGAGGCAAACGGACGGGACGGATTCTGGAGCCGACCCTGCTGGGAGATGTCAAACCCTCGATGAAAGTCTGCAATAGAGAAGTGTTCGCGCCGCTGGCGGTGGTGTTCAAATACAGCGACTTCAAGGCGATGGTGGGCGAGATCAACAACTCGGACTATGGCCTTCAGGCGGGGATCTTCACCAACCGTCTCAAGGACATTTTCTATGCCTTCAAGCATGTCGACACCGGCGGGGTGATGATCAACGACATCTCCACCTACCGCGCCGACCATATGCCCTACGGCGGGGTAAAGAAATCCGGTATGGGCCGTGAGGGAATCAAGTACGCCATCGAGGACATGACCGAGATAAAGATTCTGGGGCTGAATTTGAAATAGATTTTCCCGCGGATATGGTCAAAGGCACGGCTATTCCGTGCCTTATTATTTATGGGTTGGATCGCTGGGGAACCGCCGGCGTCCCCTGTTCGATACGATCCAGGATTTCGATGGCATGACGGCGATCCTGACCCTCGGGGGCCAGTCCGATATAGCGAGTGAGGTTTTGCCGCGCCCGGATGAGGTCGCCGGCGACATAATACCCGACCCCGATAGTCAGATACCCGGCATAGGCAGTCGAATCCTGTTCCAAAAGATAACGGCCATAGACCTGGCCGGAATCATATTTCCGAGTGCTCATGAAAGCCATTGCCAGCGCTTCCAGGACAACCGGCTCCTGAGGATTGAGTTTTTGCGCCTGTCGCAGGGCTTTCATCATCTCATCCGGCCGCTTGGAATAATGGTACCCCATGGCGATGTTCACCCAGGTGCGGTAGTCATACTCCGCCAGCGAGGCCGAGATCCGGAAATCGGCCAAAGCCTGGTCGTATTGCCGGCTCCGCATCAACACCAGCCCCCGCAGATTGTATCCTTCCGATGAATACGGATTGGAATGATAGACCGAATCGGCCATGATCATCGCCTTTCCATAATCTCCGGCCGATGACAGTTCATTGGCGGCGCGGGCCATCCGTATGGAAGGAAATTTCTCGTAGATTTCCCGATCGATAACGTCGCCCCGTGTGGAATCCCCGATATCGTAATAATAGTCGCGCAGGACGATCATCCCCGGACGGCTCTGACGGTTATCGAGGCGCAGCAGCGATTCATAATAGGCGATGGTCGTGGGACGGCTCATGTTGACCGTCCAGAAGGGGAAGGATAATCCCAGCGCCAGCAAAGCCAGGCCGGGGAAAAGAGGACGCCATCGTTCGGAGGAAAGAAGGGCCATGATCAGAATGATCATCGGGCCCAACCCGGCCAAAGCAAACAAATCCCAGTCGCGGGCCATGCCGAGTTTCGGTTCCAGGGCCAACAGCAGAACCACCCCCCCCAGGCAGATCAGAAGCAAGAAACGCAGGGCGATATCGCCGAAAACCTCCCGCCACTCGCGACGGCCGATGGCGAAGGCGAGAGGCCAGAGGGGAATCAGTAGGGTGATTTCGTTGATGATGTCCAGCAAATGGCCGGGGGAAAAGAGAAAATAGTCGGGGGTCAGGGGTCGTCCGTCAAACGGCGGCACAAAGAAAGAGCGAAATGCTATCGAACGCTGATAGGCCATATAGAAGATCGCCACGCCGCCGATCAGCACCACCACCGCCGCGGTCCATAACGTTTTGCGGAAACGGCGATACCAGGTCTTTCCCTTGCCACGCGATATCAAAAGCAGGATCAATGACGGCAGCAGGAACACCGCCTGCAAATGCAGGACGACGGCGGCAATCAGGAAAATCAGGGGCAGAATCAGGTTCGTTTTGCCCCTGAGATACCGGATGGAAAAATAGGTATATGCGGCCACCACGGGCCAGAGGACAGGATAGTTTTCGGTATACCCGAAAAAGAGCAACGTCCATCCGGAAAACAGCAACAGGCAGAACGCGAACAAGCGGCTCCGGCCGTCCCGCCCCAGTTCGAAAGCGATAGCCAAAAAGACGAAAACGGTCAACGCACCCGAGACGACCGAGACGATCGCATAGGCATACTCTCCCCGCTCCAGACCGGAATACGGCAATAATGTCGAGACAAAATGAACGATGGAAACGGCGCCCATCTCCGACCATTTGATCACGACGGGGATTTTGGCGCTGATGTTGTGCACGACGCTGTAACCATCCCCCAGCAGGCTGAGCGGCAACCGGGCGAACCAGAAGACGACCAACGAACCGGCCGCAACGGCGGCCCAGCGGATATAAGAGGGACGGTCGACGAGAATCGCGTCGGCTGCCGACCCGAACAGGCGGTCGGCGAACCGTCGCGCCGGGGGCCACGCCATGATGGTCAGCGCGGCCGCGCCGAGAACGATAAAGATCACGGTATAGCCGGAAGGAAGAAACAGAAGATGATCAAAGCCCCACACCCGCGTTTCGGGCAGGGCGAACGGCAGCAAATGGGCCGCCCAGATGATCGCGGCTAAGATCAGCCCGGTTTTCGAAACCGCCTGTCTGTCCAAACCGTCACCCGGTCCGTGCATATTCCCGCCCGTCTAGCCGCTTGACCATCCGTATCATAATTGATTATATAGAATAGAAGATGATCGAACAACTGGAAAAGGAAATCGGCCGGGCTTACCCGGATCGGTTGACCTGGCAGAAGTGTATCCCGACGTTCCATCCGGAATCGGCGGATGAGGCCGCGGATATATTCGAACGGGCGGCGCGATTCGGGCAAAAGCTGTGCATTTCCGGGTTCGCCAACACGATCGACCCGGTGGGGAAACCCTTTGCGGACCTCCTGGTGCTGAAATCGGACCGGCTGAATATGGTCGTCGAAGTCAACAGCCGCGATTTCCACATCACGGTCGGGGCCGGTTTCCCGGTGAACGAGATCAACCGCATTATCGCTCCGCTGGGGTTATGGTTCCCGTTCGGAGACGTCCAATATCCGGGGTCGTTTGGCGGGGCGCTTGCCACCGGACTGACCGCTGGAGACGGCGTCCATACGGTTCCGTTCAGCCGGCATCTGCTTTCGGTGACGGCCGCGCTGCCCGACGGCACGATCGTCCATCCTGGCGCGCTGACGTTCAAGTCTGTCTCCGGGTATGATATCTCGCGCCTGTTCTGCAACAGTTGGGGTTGCCTGGGGATGGTGATCCGGCTGTCGTTCCGGGTCTTGCCGCTGTCGCAGAAGGAGGAAGGCTCTTCCCGCCCGACGCTTCTTGAGCCTGACCGGGAGGCGTTTGCCCGCCGAATGGCCGGCGATGAACCGATGGCGAAACTTTGCCGAAAAATCAAGAATGAATTCGACCCTCACGGGCTTCTTCCCATTATCTGAGCCAAATCGCTTTTGACATCCGCGTCGGGATATGATAGATTGACCGGTAGTGACGCCGGGGCGACCGGCCGGTGTCGGAGGCGATAGAACAAGATGCTTTTTACCTACGATTCATACCGTCAGTTGGTGGAGACAATCACTCGGAACGGGTATGCCATTTTCGGGATAGAGGAAATCCTGGCCCGCCGCGCCGACGAAACCCTTCCCGAGAGCGACTATGTCGCCATCCGGCACGATATTGACTACTTTCCCGACCGCGCCAAAGCTATCGCGGAGATCGAGGCCGAACGCCGGATCGCCACGACTTATTATATTCGCCGCCGCTTTTTCGACAGCAACATCGACCTGGTCCGCATGATCGCCGGGCTGGGACATCAGGTGGGATACCATTACGAAGAAGTGGATACCCATCAAAAAGCCCCCAATCTTCAGGTGGGGCGCGATGCGGTCGGATTTTTCATCGGGTCGCTTCTGGATATCGACCGCCTGGGGTTCCGTATCCGGTCGATCTGCGCCCACGGCAACCCCATGACCGACGTCGACAACCGTCAGGTCGTGCACCTGCTGCGCGACCCATCTTTTCTGGAACATCTCGCTTTCACCTATGATCGGGAGGAAATCCGCACCAAGATCATCGACCGGTTGATCGGCGACGCCTCCATCGATATCACCGGCAAAGATTTCGACCTCTACATCCCCGACACGGGCCGGTTCAATCCCCGGTTTAACATGAAGGACCGTATCGACGACTGCGCCATCGCCGGGCTGTCCGGCCTGGATGATCTCGACCGCCTGTTGAAAAGCGGAACCTATCGGCACATCTATATGAACATGCATCCCGACCGCTGGTCGGGCGATATGGTCACCTGGATGTTCGACTGGAGTTTCGATACGATCAAGAATATCGGCAAATTGATCCTGGGCAAATCCGCCTACAAAGGGAAACTGGTCGGCGCCAAAGCCACGAAACATCATCGCAACGTCATGGAGTCGCTGGGAGAGAAACCGGATGAAGGCCAGGATTCTGGTTCTTAACGGCTTTGTCAAAGGCTGGAATATTCTCAAGAGCCTGGCCGATGACGGCTTCGAGGTCAACTGCGGCCATCATACCCCCGATGCCCCGGGGCTGTTTTCCAACCGGATACACGACCGCGCCGGCAACCTCGTCTACCCCAATCCCAAGACCGATGAGAAAGCCTTCGTCAATGCCGTGCTCGACCATATCGGCCGGGTGAAATTCGACATCGTCTTGCCGGTCAACGCCGCCGAGATGATGGCCCTGGCCCGCCAGAAGGACCGCATCACCCCCCTGGCCCTCTTCCCGTTCGAAAACTATTACAAGCTGCTCCTCCTGCACGACAAGAAATACTTTTTCGAACTCCTGTCGGCCCAGACCGATCCCGATATCCTTCCCCGGAGCTGGTCGATCGGGGACCAAACCCCGCCGATTGCCGATATCGTCGCCAAAGCCGGGATCGGCCGGACGGCGTTCCAGCCGATGGATGACTTCCAAACGGTTGATCATTTCCTCAACGGCCATCCGGGAGTCATCTTTCCCCTCATGGTCAAGACCCGCCGGGCTACCTCCGCGGTGGGGATTTACCGCGTCCGCGATGAAACCGAATTGCGCACCGCCTGCCGGATTCTGGGGGATGTCGATATTATCGTCCAGGAGATTCTCACCGGCCGGGGCGTCGGAATATCGTTCGTTCGCTGGGATCGGCCGCCCGTGCTGTACCATTTCGGGCACAAACGGGTCCGGGAATATCCGATCGACGGCGGGGCTTCCACCAGCCGCGAACCGTGGGATTGCGACGATCATCCCCTGACGGCGGCTCTCGCCGGTCTGCTCGACCGCCTCGACTGGCACGGAGTGGTGATGTTCGAGCTGAAAGAGATCGACGGCGGCGGCCCGCAGCCGGTCTACAAGTTCCTCGAAGCCAACCCCCGGTTCTGGGGTTCGGTGCCGTTGGCGATAGTCAACGGCGTCAACTTTCCGACGTTGCTCTGCCGGGCGGCGTTGGGGATGAATCATCCCCCGGTCCGCAACGCGAAGGAATACCGCGCGCGGATATTCTTCTCCGATACGCTGTCGATGGTGCTCAATGTCTTCCACGGCCGCCGGGTATGGTATAATTTGTGCGATTACTTCAATTTCCGCCGGTTGAAACTCGACGATATCGATTTCGGCGATTTCCCCGCCACCCGCAAGATATTCCGCCGGATGACGGCCGAGTTCATTTCCCGCCTGAGGAAAAAAGAACGCTGAGAGGCCATCCGGCCCTGCGCAATAGTTGAACAGGATACCTTCCGGCACCGCGTAATCGGCCGCCGCGGGGTAACATAATTTGGGCCATTTCCGACAACCATAATAATTGGTTTACTTTTATGGCATCATTGGAGGCATCAGAATGAGGGTATTGATGTTGACCCTGATGCTCGGGTTTGTCCTGGTCGGTTGCAGCCGGCAGGCCCCGGATATCAGAGAATCGGCAATTGATGAAGCGTCGCAGGAGATTCGTTCCAGCGCGACGCTCAGCTCCGACAATCAACTCCTGGCGGGCAAAGAGCAGTATCTGAAGGGTGATTATCGTCAGGCGGCCAAGCATCTGCTGCGGGCGATCACCAACAACCGTCAGAACTGGGAAGCCCATTACTATCTCGGCCTGACCCAGCAGAAACTGGACAAGAACGATCAGGCCATCGAATCGTTCCGCGCCAGCCTGCGGCACTGCACGCCGGAACGCCAGTCGACCGCCCGGATCAATTATGCCCTGGGATGCAGCTACGAAAAGCTGGGGTACCTGCCCAAGGCGCGGGAACAATACGCCAACGCCGCGACGCTTTGGCCGGATTTGAACGAGGCCAAGGACGCAAAGGCGCGGCTGGATGGCCAACTGCCGAAGACCCAGCCGCCACCGGAGGAACCCGAAGACGAAGCCCGTTAGGGCGACGGACACAGATTCGATCGCCGGTCGAGGTTAGTCGGGGATAACGACAAGTGGACAAACAGGACGGATAAAAGCGACCATCGAGAGTCCACCTCATTAACATACATATTCATAGATGGCCGGAGAGGCCCTGCGTCTCCCCGGCCGTTTTTATTATCGTTTGATATTGAACCGCCGGGAATCATCGATTACCTTTAAAAAGCCTATATCCAAACGAGGATTTTGAAAACATGGACATACAGCCATTCATGAGCGACGACTACGACCAGATGATTGCCCTCTGGGAACGCGCGGGATTGCCGTTCGAAAAAGACGGCCGGGACAGCCGAAAGTCTATCGAACGGCAGATGTTCGACGACCATATCGCCATCATCACGCTGAAAGAGCAAGGCAAACTGATCGGCGTCATCATCGCCACCTACGACGGCCGCAAGGGATGGATCAACCGCTTGGCGGTCGATCCCGACTTTAGGGGACGGCGGCTGGCCGCGCGGTTGATCGAGGCGGCAGAGGAAAAGCTGACACAGATGGGCGCCAACGTCATCGGGGGTTTGATCGACGACAACAATTTCCCCTCCATGGCCGCGGTCAAGTATTGCGGCTACGAAGGCTGGGACCATCTGGTCTATTTCCGCAAGAAGTTGAAATAGCAATAATCTTGTAGGTCAGGCCGCTTGCGGCCTGACATGATAAAATAATATACCTGTAGCCCACCCAGAGTCCCCGCTGTGGCGGGGACGGCGGGTGGGTTCAAGTGATTCTGCCTGAGAACATCAACTCAAGGATTTTCCCACCTAATAAGCAAAACATCCTGTCGACCGAAAAACATTTGATAACCGGATAATATCCCCATAGATTCCTTCTGAATCGTTCACGGTTGCATCGCGCGGCCAAACGAGATGGTCAATAATACGAGGCGGCATGGCATATCCGTTTTGTGAATCGCTCATATCCCGCAACAGCATCATCGCGGCGGCAGCGATTATGCATATCTTCGCCTACCATTTCGCTATCGGCGGCGGGCTGTATCTCGTGCTGGCGGAAACGTTCGCCCGTCGCAAAAACAACCCCGCCCAACTATCCCATGTCCAGCGTCAAAGCCGATTCTTCCTGCTGATGACGATTGCCTTCGGAGCCGCCATCGGGACCGGAATATGGATGACGACCAGGGTAATCCCACCGGTCGGAATCTCTTGGCTCACTCGCGACATCTCATTGGTCTGGGCGACCGGGTCGGTCCTCTTCGCGGTCGAATTCGCGGCGATTCTTCTGTACTATTATGGCTGGACAAGACTCTCCCCCAAACATCACCTGATTATCGGTTGGATAAACTTCGCCGCCGCCTGGCTGTCGCTGGCGGTGATCAACGGCATCCTGGGCTTCCTGCTCGCGCCGGCAACATGGCCGGAAACCGGTAACTTCTGGGCCGGCTTTTTCAACCCGACCTTCTGGCCATCGCTGATCTTCCGGACATGTGTCTGCCTGGCATTGGCCGGGCTATGTGCCACAGTCACGGCTGCGCGGGAGAAAGACAAGAGCCTCAAAATCCGGCTGTTGCGAGGCAATGGCCTGCTTGTCCTAGGATCGATTATCCTGGCCATCCCCGCCGGATATTGGTCTATCAAGGCCTTGCCGCCGGCGGTCGCCGCCAGTTTGGTTTCGGGAACGGTGTCATACACCGCCATGCAGGTGATGATAACGGCGGCGGCGGTGCTGGCATTCTTGACTCTCCTGGGGACCATTCTCTTCCCGCGTCACTGGGGATATATTTCCGCCGGGATACTCTTGCTTTGCGGTTTATTGTCTTTGGGCGCTTCTGAATGGACGCGCGAAGGTCTTTGGAGAATGGCTATCTTCCCCGACGCCGCCAATATTCCGGCGGCGGCCCAATCGTCGCCGTTTATCATATTTGCCGTGACGTTCGGAGTCGGTTTGATTGTGCTGGTTTGGATGCTCCGGACATACCTCATGAAATCCGCACCGAACCAGAATCAATAATCAGAAAGATGGACAACAAAAAAGCCGGCCCGAGGCCGGCTTATAGTCTTTATGGCTGAGTCGATTAGCTTTTGGCCTGTACGCCGACCATCTGGTCGAAGTAGGAACGGAAAAGGCTCTCCGGTTGAGCGCCGGTCACCCGGCCGATTTCCTTGCCGGTGGCATCGAAGAAAATGGTCACCGGAATCCCCCGGCCCATCTTGAACTCCTCCGACACGTTCTTGTCGCCATACAGGATCACCCAAGGGATCTGCATCTGCTGGATAAACGGCATCACCGGATTGCGGCTGTCATCGACCGATATCCCGACGATCTCCAACCCTTTCGGTTTGTATTCCTGGTAGAGCTTTTTCAGTACGGGCATCTCCATCCGGCAAGGCGGGCACCACGTAGCCCAAAAGTTGATCACCAGCGGTTTGCCGACAAACTCCGACCATTTCCGTTTCCGGTTGAAAACATCGTCCAAAACAAACCGTTCCGATTTGTCCGGCACCGTCTGGACCGCGCCGCCGTTCGATGCTTTCCCGGTTTCTTTGCTCCCGCAACCGGGCCAGAGTAAAGCGGCCGCGATAATCGCCGCGGCCGGCAGTATTAACAGAGTTTTTTTCATGGGTATCTCAAATGGAAAACGACCGCGGCAAGCGGTCGTCGTATTCGCAACAATGCCCCGAACTTTTTGGTTAGTTGCCCTTCAATTGTTTGTTCTTCATGAAATCTTCGAACTTGGTCGTCTTGTACGTTTCGTCCTTCATGTAATCGAGGATATCGTAAAGCGCTTCCTTGGGGCGGTATCCGGTGATGGAAGCAAGTTTTTCCTGGGTCGGCGTCACAAACCAATAGGTTGGATATCCCGTGACTTTCCATTCGCGGGTCATCGCCTTTTGCGTAGTAATCAAGCCATCGATGTTCAACGTATCCTGGGAGTCTCCATCGACGCTGACGTTGATGTAATTATCGGCGAACATCCTGACAACGTCGGGGTCCTTGAACGTCGTAGCGTGCATGCGCTTGCAATATCCGCACCACTTGGCGGTGAATTCGAGGAATATCTTTTTCCCGGTTTTCTGAGATAGTTTCAACCCGTCATCAAAGTCATACCAGACGATGGCGGCCGCAGTCGCACCAGCGGCCGGGGCAACAACGAGTGCCGAGGAAGTCGTCTGGGGTTTCGCGACCGCGCCCGGTTTGGCCGAGACGGCTTTGTCCTGGGCCAGGCCGGCTAACGGGAGAAAAGCGACGATGACAAGAAGCGTAAGGAACTGTCTCATACTACTCCATGGTGCTTGCAGCCGGGGCCGCGCCCTTTTGAGGTTATATGCAAATCCAACTGCCTAAGTCTATGGAATTTTCGGGAAAAATCAAGCCGTTTTTGGCGGTCAGAGGGAGCCGGCCGGGGCCAAAAAAACCTTCGATTCGCCCAAAATCCGGCGAAGGTCCTCGAGGATATCATTCTGCAGGCTGACATGCAGGCTCTTGGGCCTGATCTGTAATTCCTCACCGTTCTTGCGGGTAACGATGATGACGTCTTTCTCGCCCGGATGGGCCTCCAATATCGGCCGAACTTCCCCGATTCGAGAAAAATCCTCCCGGTCAATCTGGAGCACCAGACGGCAATCATAGAAATCGGTGAGACGGTTCAGCGGCACCACGCTGGACGTCAGCAGTTTCGGCGCCTGGCCTTCCCGCGTCGATATCCGCCCGGAGGCCAGAATGATGCCGTCGACGACGATAAACTCCCGCGCCTTTTCGTAACTGTCCGAGAAGAAGATCAGTTCCAGGCTGCCGGTAAAATCCTCGATAGTCACGAATGCCATCTGGTTGCCGCGCTTGTCCGGAGTGGTTTTGATCGTCTGGATGATGCCGCCGACCCGGGCTTCCTTGCCGTCATCGGCGGCGGTGATTTTCTGCGATGTCCGGGAGGCAAAACGGGCCAGTTCGCGACGGTACCGCGCCAACGGATGCCCGGAGACATAGAAGCCGAGCATTTCTTTCTCGGCATTCAACCGCACCGCCAGCGGCAGGTCCTCGACATTGGGGAAATCGGGAGCCCTGCGGGTCTGGTCCACGCCCCCGCCGAACATATCGACCGTATGGGTATCCCGCTGCACCATTTGGCCATAGGCTATCATGGCTTCGAGCACTTCGTTCATCGCCCGCCGGTTGGCATGAAGGGAATCGAAGGCCCCGGCCGAGATCATCGATTCCAGCGCCCGTTTGTTGACGGCGTGCGGGTCGACGCGGGAGACGAAATCGGCCAGCGACGTGAACCGTTCCCCCTCGCGGCGGGCATTGAGAATCTGCTCCACCGGGCCGCCCCCGACGTTTTTGATCGCCTGCAGGCCGAACCGTATCTTGCCGGCGACGACGGTAAACGTCCCGTCGGATTCGTTGACATCGGGCGGCAGTATCTCCAGCCCCATCCGGCGGCATTCTTCCATCAAAACCACCACCCGGTCGGAATCCCCCATTTCGGAGGTCAACGAGGCCGCCATGAACTCATGCGGATAATACACTTTGAGCCACGCGGTCTGATAGGCCAGAAGAGCATAGCAGGTGGCGTGGGCGCGGTTGAATCCATAGCGGGCGAATGTCTCGATCAGGTCGAAAATCCGCTCGGCTGCCTTTTGATCGACCTTGTGCTTGACCGCGCCCTCGATGAAACTCTTCTTCTGCTCGTTCATGATCTTGACGTCTTTTTTCCCCATCGCCTTGCGCAACAAATCCGCCTGGCCCAGAGAATATCCGGCCAGAAGGTTGGCGATCTTGAGGACCTGTTCCTGGAACACGATGACGCCATAGGTGTCCTGAGGAATTTTCTCCAGCAGGGGGTGTTCATACTTGACCTTTTCGCGGCCCTGCTTGCGATCGATGTAGGTGTCGATCATATGCGAATCGAGAGGCCCCGGCCGATACAGCGCGTTCATGGCCACCAAATCGGTCAGCACGGTCGGTTTCAACTTGGCCAGATAATCGCGCATGCCCCCCGACTCGAACTGGAAAACCCCGATGGTGTTGCCGGCGCCGAATAGTTGAAACACGCCGTTATCGGTCAGGTCGATGCTTTCGAGATTGATCTCCCCCTTGCCGCCTGACTTGATCATCGCCACCGCGTCGTCGATGACCGTCAGCGTACGCAGCCCCAAAAAGTCCATCTTCAGCAGACCGACCTGTTCGATCCATTGCATGTCATATTGGGTGGTAATTTCGTCCTTGTTGCTCTTGAACAACGGCACGTAGTCGGTCAGGTCGGCCGGGGCGATCACCACCCCGGCGGCATGAGTCGAGGCGTGGCGGGTCAACCCCTCCAGCGTCTTCGACAACGCGATCAGCTTGGCCACCTGCGCGTTCGACGAGGCCAGCGCCTGCAGGTCGGGCACCTGCTTCAACGCCTTCTCCAGCGTCATCTCGGGGGTCGCTGGAATCATCTTGGCAATCCGATCCACCTCGGAGTAGGCCATCCCCAGCACCCGCCCCACGTCGCGAACCACTCCCCGCGCGGCCATGGTGCCGAAGGTGATGATCTGGGTGACGTTGTTGCGGCCGTATTTGTCCACCACATAGTCGATGATCTTGCTTCGCGTTCGGTCCGCAAAATCGATGTCGATATCCGGCATCGTCACCCGTTCGGGATTCAGAAACCGCTCGAACAGCAACTCGTACTTGATCGGATCCACATTGGTGATGCCGAGACAATAGGATACTATCGACCCCGCGGCCGAACCGCGCCCCGGCCCGACCGAGACGCCGTGGGTGCGGGCATAGTCCACGAAGTCGCGGACGATCAGGAAATACCCCGCGTACTTGAGCTGCCGGATAACCTTCAGTTCGTATTCCAGCCGTTCTTCGATCTCCGGGGTGATCTCGGCATACCGCCGTTTCATCCCCTGACGGGTCAGCTCGGCCAGATATTCATCGGGCGTCTTGTCCGCCTCCGGGATCGGGAACGCCGGCAGCAACAGATGTCCCATCGGGATTTCGAGGTTGCATCGTTCGGCGATCTTGATCGTATTTTCCACCGCCGTGGGATAGGCGGCGAAAATCTCCCGCATTTCCTCGGATGATTTGAAATAGATCTGGTCGGTGTTGTATTTCATCCGGTCGGTGTCGCTGACCGCCTTGCCGGTCTGGATGCACAGCAACGCATCATGCGCCTCGGCGTCTTCCTGCTTGAGATAATGGCAGTCATTGGTTACCACCAGCGGCAAATCGAATTTTTCCGCTATCGCCACGAGTTGGGGGATCGACCGCTTTTCCTCTTCCAGGCCATGATCCTGCAATTCGATATAAAAATCGCCCGGAAACAACTCGGAGTAGAAACGGACCGCATTCTCGGCTTTTTCGGTATTCCCCAACGCCAGCCAATAAGGGACCTCCCCCTTGCAGCAGGCGGAGAGAACGATCAAACCTTCGGCATGGGTAGTCAAAACCTCCCGATCCATGCGCGGTCGATGATAAAACCCTTCCCGATAGGCAATCGACGAAAGCTTCATCAGGTTCTTGTACCCGACCTGATCTTTGGCCAGAAGGACCAGATGGAAACCGCCGTCGGGATACCCCGGCACCCGTTTGTGGTCGAGACGGGAGGTACCGGCGATATAGGCTTCCATGCCGATAAGCGGCTTGATGCCGGCGTTGCGTGTCTTTTTGTAAAACTCTATGACCCCGAACATGTTACCGTGGTCGGTGATGGCCAGGGCGGGCATGTTGAATTTCTTGGCCGCAACGATCAAGTCATCGATACGGCTGGCCCCATCCAAAAGCGAGTATTGGGTGTGGTTATGAAGATGTACAAAACCGCTTTTTTTCATAGTTGTCGCATCCGTCGGTCGGTCCAGTCGCTATGGTATCAGAAAATCGAGGTGGGTCAAGAATTTAATTGGAGGAAATCATATCCGGCTATCGGCCAACGGCTTCCAATTTCCGCGTGAGGATGATGCGGTCGGGATCGAAGCGGACCGCCTTGATCGCCTGCGGAAACGGCCCCAGAAGATGTTCGCGGCTCTGCCCGATGCCATCCAAACGAAACGATTCCCGCGCGCCGTCGGCCAATTCAACCTGGACAGGAATGGGAGTCTCAAACCCGGAATCGACGCCGGAAATCTTGAAGGACAACGTCAGGGTGGGACGGCCGTGATCATCCGGAACGATTTTGTAATGGCAGGCGATATCCGGGATTTTCCAGCCATAGAGCCATTGGTCTTGCAAAACAGCGGGGATTTTCCATATTAGGTTCGGGATAAATGGTTAATGAAAAACCATAAATAATGTTATAAAACATAACTTATGGATATTGATTGAAAAATATGAACAAT